>WLNV01000065.1 GCA_009699615.1 Actinomycetota bacterium | reverse complement strand
CGTCGAAGGTGACGCTCACGCAAGTCGTCGCACGGCCTGATCGCGTCGAGGATGAGGGCCGCCTCGGAGCTTGAGACCCGGCGCCTGAACGAAACATTTGCGACGCTCTGTGCGGTACCCAGCCCATCTCGCTCTGAAGGGGCGGTCGCGGCCTACGTGCGCGGCGAGCTTGAGCAGATTGGCGTTGAGGTCGTGGAGGATGACGCGGCCGTCCTCATCGGTGGTCAGAGCGGCAACCTGTTGGCGCGGATTGGTGATCGCGGCGGCCAGTCGGTGCTCTTCTGTGCGCATCTTGACACCGTCCCGCACGACGGTGCAGTAGTGCCCGTCATCGTTGACGGCGGCTGGGAGAGTCAAGGCGAGACGATCCTTGGCGCCGACAACAAGGCCGCGGTCGCAGTGCTGCTTGAGCTCGCGCGTCGCGCCACAATAGAAGGCACGCCGGTTGATCTCGAGCTCTGTTTCACGGTCGCCGAGGAGCCGGGGCTGCTTGGAGCTGACGCCTTCGACGTAAGCGTTCTCCGCTCCGACGTTGGATACGTCTACGACCACGCAACGCCAATCGGAGAGATCATCGCTGCGTCGCCAACGCACATCCGGTGGCGCGCCGACATCCGCGGGCGTGCCGCCCACGCTGGCGTTTCGCCCGAGGATGGGCGAAGCGCGATCACAGCGGCGGCGCGCGCAATTGCGGCGCTGCCGGACGGGAGGATCGACGAGACGAGCACCTCCAACGTGGCGCGGATTCGCGGCGGCGTAGCTGGCACCAACGTCGTGCCTGAGCACGCCCAAGTCGACGGCGAGGTCCGATCGCTGGAAGAGGGGCGCGCCGAGCTGATGGCCGAGGCCGTCGCTGAAGCGTTCCAGGACGCGACCAATGAGCCGGGCTGCCAATGCGATCTCGATCTGACGATCGAACGCTCGTTTGTGGGTTACAAGCTCGCCGATGACGAGCCGGGCGTTATTGCAGCAAAGGCAGCGCTCGAGGCCTGTGGCTACGAGCCAACGATGGTTGCCAGCGGCGGTGGCTCAGATGCCAACGCGTTTAGGGCGAAAGGCTTCCGTTGCGTCAATCTTGCCAACGGGACGCAGAGTCCTCACCAGCCAAGCGAACGTGTCGCGGTGGCGGAACTTGAAGCGATGCTGAACGTGACATTCGCGTTGCTCGACGCATTCGGTCAGGATTAGCTGATGCTCGTGCTTCGCGAAGGGGTTGTTACCGAGGTCGGGCCGCCTGCCCCCGAGCAGCAACTGCTTGTAGACGTTCCCGGGCGCGGGCCGCGAGCGGCAACCGCCGACACGGCGTTAGTCGGCCCGTGCCAGGTCGGGGATCAGGTAGTCGTCAACACTCAGGCAGCCGACCTGGCGCTCGGGTCCGGGGGGTTCGACGTTGTACACGTCAACTTGACCCGCGGGCTCGGAGGAGAGGGACTCTCTGGCGCGCACGTGATGAAGCTCAACTACAGCTCGCTCCAGCACGCCGTCCTGCCGGTCGAAGATGGCAGCTCCGATCTGCCACCGGGGCGGCCGGTCGGGGTCTGCTTTCTCCACGGACAGCTCGCGCCGTTTGCTTGGGCCGTCGGACAAGCACGCGGAGGAACCAAGCTCGGTTACGTGCAGGGAGGCGGCGGAGCTCTGCCCGGCGGTCACTCACGAACCGTGATTGAGCTGCGCGAGCAGGGTCTTCTGGTGGGCACGATCACAGCCGGTGCAAGCTACGGCGGAGAGGCCGAGGCGATCACGCTCGCTGGCGGGATTGCACACGGCATTGGTGAGCTCGGCTGGGACGCGGCCGTCGTTGCTCCCGGGCCGGGGATCATCGGCTCCGGATCCCGGCTCGGGCATGGCGGGATGGCGGCCCTCGACGCTGCTCACACCGCACTTGCTCTTGGATGCCCGGTCGTCGTGGCGCCCCGGATGTCGAATGGCGACGCGCGCGATCGCCACCAAGGCTGCTCGCATCACACGCAGACGGTACTTGACCTGCTGCTCGCTCCCGTCAGCGTCGCGGCGCCCCCTGGGGCTGGGGCGGAGATCACCCGCGGCTGCGGCCACAACGTCGTCGAACTTGACGTTGACCTCGAGGCTTATGGCGCAAGCGGCCTGCCGGGAACGACGATGGGCCGTTCAATCGAGGACGACCCGCTCTTTTTTGGTGCCGCGCTCGCTGGCGGCGCGCTGTTGGCCTCAGCGATCGACGCTCTCGCCTAGCCGGTCCGCGCCGCGGTGCGCAGCGGCTGTTGCAGCGATAAGGAAGGCGAACTCCGACGGCGAACTGCACCCCAATGGCGATCACGACCGCTCCGGCGCAGCGCACCTTTCAGCACCATGTGCTGGATTTCCTCGCCTACCTGGAGTTGGAGCGTGGCCTCTCACGCAACACGCTTGGCGCCTATCGCACCGACCTGATGCAGTTTGGCCAGTATCTGGAGGAGAGCGGTTGCAACGCGCTCGAGGCCGGCCACAGCGAGTTAGCCGGCTTTCTTGATCAGCTTGCCCAGGGCGGAGCTGATCGGCCCGCCGTCGCTGCAGCCACACTTCAGCGCAAGACGGCCTGCCTCCGCTCTTTCTACCGCCACCTTCGGCGAGAGGAGCTGATCAACCACGATCCGACCGCAGATCTGCGCGCCCCGCGCAAGACGCGTCGGCTGCCCAAGGTCCTGAGCCGCGACCAAGTGATGTTGCTGCTGGCGGCCCCCGAGGGAAACAGCGCGGCTGCGCAGCGCGACCGCGCGCTGCTTGAGCTGATGTATGCCTGCGGACTGCGCGCCTCTGAGGCGACGGGGCTGCTGGTCGGTGACATCGATCTCGAGGAGGGTGTGATGCGGGCCAGGGGCAAGGGTTCGAAAGAGCGGCTGATCCCGGTCGGAAGTGCGGCCGTTCATGCTCTCAGGACCTACCTCGAGCACGCCAGGCCGACGTTGGTCGGAGTCAGTGACGAGGAACATCTCTTTGTCAACCAGCGCGGCGGGGCGTTAACTCGGCAAGGCCTCTACAAGATCGTTCAGGGTCATGCACGCGCGGCAGGGCTGGCAGGACTGATGAGTCCGCACACCCTTCGTCACACGTTCGCAACGCACCTACTCGCAGGCGGCTGCGATCTTCGGGCGCTGCAGGAAATGCTCGGCCACGCCGACATTGCCACGACGCAGATCTACACCCACCTTTCGGCCGAACGGCTGAAGGATCAGTACTTCGGAGCCCACCCGCGGGCGACGATCGGCCGCGCCGCCTGACTCGGAGGCAGAGGCGTCGCGCGTCGCGCCTATCCTCGGCAGTAATGCCTGAACTGCCTGAGGTCGAAACAATCCGTCGTCAGCTGGCCCCGGCGCTGCACGGCAAGCGGATCTCGAGGCTCAGGGTGATCGATCCCAAGTGGGGTACTCCGATCGCTGCCGACGAGCTGGCTGCGCTAATTGAGGGACGAACCTTTGACGGGCTGGATAGGAGGGGGAAGTACCTGATCTTCGATCTCGGCGATGAGGTCTTCCTTATCTGTCACCTCCGGATGACCGGCAACTTCCTCTACGACGCCGACCCGGAGGTTCCGTATCAGAGGGCCGTATTCGAGCTGGACGGGGGCCACACTCTCCGCTTCACCGATCCGCGCCGTTTTGGAACTGCCGAAGTGATCCTCGGCGGCGATGCACTCGACGAGTATTTCGCTGGCCGTCTCGGGATTGAGCCGTTTTCGGGCGCTCTGGACGGGGCGGCGCTTGGCACGCTGGCGTCCGGCAAGCGGACCTCGATCAAGGCCTTTCTGCTCGACCAGCGGGCCGTCGCCGGGATTGGAAACATCTACGCCGATGAGGCTCTCTTTCGTGCCGAAGTTCACCCGATGCGAGAGGCCGGCCGACTTCAGGCGGCGCAGTACGAGCTGCTGGCCCAGACGATTCAGGATGCGCTGCAGGCAGGCCTCGATGCGGGAGGCGCCACGATCGACGACTTCCGTCACGCCGACGGCCTCTATGGCAGCTTCCAAGATGAATTCCTGGTTCACCGACGGGCAGGCGAACCGTGCCCTCGCTGCGGTACCGAGGTGCGCAAGATGGTTGTCGCTGGGCGCGGGACCTACGTTTGCGAACGCTGTCAAACGCGCCCGCGAGGAGCTTCTAAGCGACGAGGAGCTGCTGCAGCTTCCCGCTCTGGTCAGCAGCCATGAGCTCCCGGAGGCCACCGATCAGCTCGTCATCGACGAGGATCTGGGGAAAGGTCATCATCCCCGTCTTCTCGTTCAGCGCGACGCGCCCCTCGGCATCCATTTCGAGATTGATCTCCTCAAACGGAATCTCACGCGCGTTGAGCAGCGCCTTCGCCTGCGTGCAGAGTGGGCAGCGATCTGATGAATACATCACGACGTTCGGCATGCCTATGAATGTAGCGATGCCGAGCGCGGCACTCTGATGGCCGGCCCCGTCAAGACCGAGGCGGTCGTACTGCGCTCGATGCGCTACGGCGAGGCCGATCGGATTCTGCACGTGTACACGCCGATGCGCGGAAAGATCAGCGCGATCGCGAAGGGTGTCAGGCGTTCGAAGAGCCGCTTTGGAGGCCGTCTAGAGCCGTTCTTCCGGCTCAACCTTGAGCTTCACGAGGGACGCAGCGACCTGATGACCGTCACCGGCGCCGAGACGGTCAGCGCCTACGCGACCCTGCGGGCCGATGAGGGAGCGCTGAACAGCGCCGCTCGGGCCTGCGACTCGCTCGGCCGAGTATTCGACTCGGGGGAGCCGCACCCTGAGGTGTTCAACCTCCTCTGCAGCGCGCTGACCTTGCTTGATCAGCACCCCGAGAAGGCGACAGATGAGTTTCAGGTTGCCTTCAGGCTGAAGCTGCTGCTGGCGGCCGGATTCGCACCCCAGTTGGCAGGCTGCGCGAGCTGCGGCGAGTCGGGAGAGCTTGTTGGTTTCTCTCCTGCCGCTGGCGGTGTGGTCTGCGCTTCTTGTGAGGCGGGCTCATTCGCGCTCGATGGCGAGACGCACCGGTTTCTGACGGATGCGCTCGGGCGGCCGCTGGCCGAGACGCCGCGCGCCGAGCCGCGCGTAGTCGCACTCGCTGACCGCGCGATCACAGAGACGGCCGCCCATCACGGTCAGGTTCGTCTGAAGGCAATCGCCTGAATCCGCTGGCAGTGCCGCCCGGAGGCTGCGAGAATGAACACGATGGATCCCCATGCCAACCCGGGCGCAGTCGCCGCAGAGTTCGAGCAGCGTCAGCAGACGCTCGAAGAGCAACTGCTGTCACCGCTCGCTGCCCGCTCGTGGCCGGCGCACAGGCTCGTCGACGAGCCTGACTGCGGACTGCGTTCGCCGCTCCAGCGAGACCGCGACCGAATTGTTCACTGCAAGGCCTTCCGCCGGTTGAAGCACAAGACCCAGGTCTTTGTCTCGCCCGAGGGCGACCACTACCGGACGCGTCTTACGCACACGATCGAGGTAACGCAGATCGCCCGCACAGTTGCTCGGGCGCTTCGCCTGAACGAAGATTTGACGGAGGCGGTCGGCCTTGGTCACGACCTAGGACATCCGCCGTTCGGCCACATTGGCGAGGCGGTTCTCGACAAGTGCCTGAAGGAACGCTTCGATGGCGGCTTCCGCCACTACGAGCAGTCGCTCCGAGTTGTCGACGTCCTCGAACGCGATGGCTTGGGACTCAACCTGACCGAGGACGTCCGTGATGGCATCGCTTGCCACTCCGGCCGTGCGCCGGCTCCACGGACACTTGAAGGAGCAATAGTCCGGCTCGTTGATCGCATCGCCTACATCAACCACGACATCGACGATGCGACGCGGGCAGGTGTTGTCTCCGAGGGCGATCTGCCGCTCGGGCCAATCAATGCTCTGGGTCAGACCGGGTCGGCGCGGATCGATTATCTCGTCCACGATCTCGTTGAGCACTCGCAGGCCGCTGGCGCGATCGTCCAGGGAGAAGAGGCGGGCGCAGCGATGGACGAGCTGCGGACTTGGATGTTCGACAAGGTCTATCTCGGCGAGAGCGCACGCGCCGAACACAGCCGAATCGAGCGCGTAATCACAACGCTTTTCAACCATTACGCGAACGATCCGGACCGAATCCCTGACGCTGGTGGTGCTCCGGGAGCGAGCCTTGACCGCCGAGTGACCGATTATCTCGCCGGGATGACAGATCGTTACTGCATCCGCGTCTTTGAACAGTTGACTGTGCCGGAGTCGTTCGCCGCGTAGGCTGCAACCGATGGCGCTCTACACCGACGATTCAATCGAGCGCCTGCGCCAGACCGTCGACATGGCGGAACTGGTCGGCGCGAAGACTGAGCTGAAGCGCTCCGGTCAGCAGATGATGGGGATCTGCCCGTTTCACGATGAGCGCAGCCCGTCGTTTAGCGTTGATCCGGTTCAGAAGGTATTTCACTGTTTCGGCTGCGGAGAGGGGGGAGACCTTTTCAAGTTCGTCCAACTGACCGAAGGGCTGAACTTCCGAGAAGCCGTTGAATCACTCTCCGATCGGTATGGCGTAACAATGGAGCTGACCGAGGAAGATCCGCAGGCTGCGCAGCGGCGCGAAAAGCGCGATCGCCTGTTGGAATTGCTGGAGCGCACCGCCGCCTTCTACGTCCGCAACCTTTGGGAGTCGCCGGAGGCTGAGGAATCACGGCAGTATCTCGCCGGCCGCGGGCTTGACGAGGCGCTGCTGCGCGAGTTCCGAGTCGGCTACGCACCAAGCGCCTGGGACAAGGTGCTCGTCGCGTCACGTCAGAGCGGCTACAGCGAAGCCGAGCTTTGGGACGCCGGGCTGACAGCGAAGAATCAGAAGGGGAACGTTTACGACCGCTTCCGTCGGCGAATCACCTTTCCGCTCTGCGACCCCCGTGGCCGCGTTCTCGGCTTCGGCGCGCGAGCGGTCGGAGCGGACCAGCAGCCCAAGTATCTGAACAGCTCCGAGAATGTCGTCTTCCATAAGGGCCGTCAGGTCTACGCTGCCGATCTGGCCCGCGCTGCGGCTGCGAAGAGCGGCGAGGTGATCCTCTGCGAGGGCTACACCGACGTGATTGCTCTCCATCAGGCCGGCCTCCGCAACACGGTCGGGCTGATGGGTACTGCATTGACTGAGGATCAGGTCTCCGAGCTGGCGCGGATGGCCCCGGTCGTAGCGCTCGCCCTAGATGCCGACAGCGCGGGTCAGGAAGCGATGATCCGCGCAGCGAAAGTCGCCGAAGGCCGCAAGCTTGAGCTGCGCGTCGTGCCGCTCCCGGCCGGCAACGACCCAGCAGACATTGTGCAGCAGGAAGGGCCTGAGGCGATCACAAAGCTCGTCGCCGGTTCGGTGCCGTTCGTCCGTTTCCGCGTCGACCGCGCGCTGCTTCTCGCAGATCTCGCCACAGCGGAAGGAAAGGATCGAGCCGTCAGCGAGCTTGCTCCGATAATCACGCCGCTGCCAGCAAGCGCGATGCGCGACGAGCTGACCGAGCTCGCCGCTGCTGCACTCGGCGTGAGCGGCGCGAAGCTGACCGAATGGCTTGGCCGCGCGAGGCCGCTCGCCGCTTCTGCTCCGCCTGCGGCGACGGCGACCGAGGACGGCAGCAAAGGCGAATCGCAACCGCCGCGCCCAGCCGCGACCGTGATCGACCCTGGCGCCCGCGTCGAGCGCGCCTTTCTCGTGCAGTGCCTAGCCGATCCTGGCGTGGGAAGAGAAGCGCTGGCGGCGATGGATCTCGAGGCCGATTTTGTCAGCCCGGTCTTTTTGCGCGCCGCTCAGCTAATCCT
>WLNV01000064.1 GCA_009699615.1 Actinomycetota bacterium | reverse complement strand
GCAGGAGAAGGTCCGCGTAGCGATCGTCGGTGTCGGCAACTGCGCCAGCGCCTTCGTGCAGGGAGTCGAGCACTACCGCAAGGCCGACCCAACGAAGGAAGTTCCTGGCCTGATGCACACCGACCTCGGCGGCTACCACGTCAGCGACATCGAATTCACCTGCGCCTTCGACATCAACCGCACGAAGGTCGGTAAGGATCTCGGCAAGGCGATCTGGGGCAACCCGAACAACACGATGAAGTTCGCCAAGGTGCCATCCAAGATCGGCGCGCCGGTCTACCGCGGTATGACGCTTGACGGCATTGGCAAGTACGCCAAAGAGAAGATCAAGAAGGCTCCGGGCGAGACCGCTGACATCGCAACGATCCTGCGTGAAACTCGGACCGACGTTGTTGTCTCCTACCTCCCTGTTGGCTCCGAAGATGCGACGCGCTGGTACGTCGAGCAAGTGCTCGAAGCCGGCTGCGGCTTCGTCAACTGCATTCCAGTCTTCATTGCCAGCTCCGACTACTGGGGCCGCAAGTTCAAGAAGGCCGGCCTGCCGATCATCGGCGACGACATCAAGAGCCAGGTTGGCGCAACGATCATCCACCGCACCTTGGCGCGGCTCTTCCATGAGCGCGGCGTCAAGATGCTGCGCACTTCGCAGCTCAACGTCGGCGGCAACATGGACTTCTACAACATGCTCGAGCGCGAGCGTCTGGAGTCGAAGAAGATCTCGAAGACTCAAGCGGTTACCTCGATCATGGGCCACGAACTGCCAGCCGATGATGTTTACATCGGCCCTTCCGATTTCGTGCCGTGGCTGACCGACCGCAAGTGGGCACACATCCGTCTCGAAGGCCAGGCCTTCGGCGACGTGCCGCTGAACGTTGAGATGAAGCTTGAAGTTTGGGACTCGCCGAACTCGGCCGGAATCGTGATCGACGCCGTGCGGCTCTGCAAGCTGGCGATGAACAACGGCATCAGCGGCCAGCTCGACGGCCCCAGCTCCTACCTGATGAAGTCGCCGAAGAACCAGCGCCCGGATGACCAAGCGCGGCTCGACACCGAAAGCTTCATCAAGAAGTACAAGCGCAAGGCTGCGACGAAGCCGAGGCCGAAGGCAAAAGCCAAGCCGAAGCCTAAGCCGAAGCGCGCTGCCGCCAAGCGCTAAGCGGGTGGACCAGAAGCTTTCGATCGCGCAGGTAACACCGTTTGCTTGGGAGCTGCCGAGCGAAGTCAACGAGTTCGTCGGCAGAGTTGGCGACGAACTCGTCGCTCGCGGTCACCGAGTCGTAATCATTGCGCCGTCGACCTCGGCCGCCAAGGTCCGTGACGGTCGGCGACTGATAAGAAGTGGCACGGGCGAGCTGCTCGACGGTGCGGGTGGGTCGCCGCTGGTTGTTGCCGTTGGACAATCGCTTGAAGCTGCGCCGGGGAGGCGCAGGCTGGCGCTGCCGAGCGACACGACGCGCACGCTCGGAGCGTTCTTCGAACAGACCCCGCTCGACATCTGCCACCTGCATGAACCCTTCGCGCCGTCAATCACGAGCGCGGCGCTGCGCGCATCAAGTTCACTCAACGTCGGCTCGTTCCACGCTCCTGCCGAACGGCACGTCGCTACGCAGGTCACGCGCAAGCTTGTGCGGTCGCTCTTTGGACGGCTGGACGCGCGGACGGCCAGCTACGGAACGACGGCAGCAATGATGAAGCGGCACTTCCCGGCCGAATACCCGCTGCTCTCGCCCGGCGCGCCTGCGCTGAAAAGCAAGCGCGAACCAGCAGGCGAGAACACTCCGCTGCGGATTGTCTTCGTCGACGAGGAGGAGCGCCCAGCCCTGAGACTGCTGCTCCGCTCGCTTCGCTTGATCACCAGCGACCGGCCGTGGGAACTGGTTGTCAGCAGCAGCAGCGGCCGAGCCTCAACACCGCTGCGGGCCGAGATCGCTGCCTGCGTCAGCTACGTCGACCCGCGCGAGGCGTCAACCGACGATCTGCTTGCGAGCGCAGACATCCTCGTCGCTGCGTCATCCGGCGCGATGCCGCAGCCGGCGCTGCTGGCGCGCGCCAGCGCGGCCGGCGCGGCGGTGGTCGCATCGCGGCTGCCGGTCTACGAGGAGGTACTCGGAGACGGCGAGCGCGGACTGCTGTTCCCGCCGCGCGAGCTGACGACACTTGCTGCGCAGATCTCGCGGCTGCTGAACGACGACGCGCTGCGCGAGCGACTAGGTGCCTCCGCCAAGCCGCGCAGCTGGGAGCAGGTCGCCGACGAGCTGGAGCAGATCTACCAGCAGGTCGCTGGCCGCCGGAAGCCGCTCGAGGGCAACCCCGCGCTGGCACGCAAGCTGGCGTTGCGACCACTGATCGACGTTGACCTTCACATGCACACCGACCACAGCCATGACTGCGCGACGCCGGTCGAGTCGCTGCTTGAGACGGCCCGTGACCGCGGCCTCGGCGCGATCGCCGTGACCGAACACAACGAGATCTCAGGCGCCGTCGCCGCTGCCGCGATCTGCGAGCAGTACGGCGTCAAGGTGATCCTTGCCGAAGAGGTCAAGACCGCCAACCAGGGAGAGGTGATCGGGCTCTTCATCAAGGAGAAGATCGAGCGCGGGATGACGCTCGTTGAAACCGTTGCCGAGATCAAACGTCAGGGCGGCCTCGTCTACGTGCCGCACCCGTTCGATCGCATGCACGCGATCCCCGACTACGAACACCTGCTGCCGATCGTCGACCAGATCGACCTGATCGAGATCTACAACCCGCGCGTCGCGCTCGACAGCTTCAACGAGGAGGCCGCGCGCTTTGCTGCCAAGTACCGAATCCCGGCGGCGGCAGGCTCGGACTCACACGTCACTCAGGGGCTGGGCACGGCACGTGTGCGGATGCGCGACTTCGACGGCCCTGAGGAGTTCCTCGAATCGCTGCGAGAAGCCGAGATTCACACGACTCCTACGAACTACGTCTACGTGCAGGCGCTGAAGTTCATCCAGACCAAAGCGACGCCCGAGAGCGCGCGGCGCGTTGCGCGCAAGCGCAAGGCGCGCAGATCCGCACGCAAGCGCTGATGCAGGGAAAGGGAGAACCGCAGCGACCGTCGAAACTGACTGAGCCGATGCCTGCAACCGAAGACGAGATCCGCGAGAAGTACCTGGAGCGAGCGATCCGCGAGATCAACTCGCTGTCACGCGATGTCCAAGGCTGCAGCCATTGCCCGCGTGGCAATCTGATGCCGGTGCTTGGATCCGGCCACCCGCAGGCCGACATCATGCTCGTCAAGTACACCCCCACCGTCTCCGAGATTGAGGAGGGCGTCGCCTTCTACGGTCGCTCCGGCAATGCGATGCGCAAGTCGCTCAGCCGTCTGAACATCGACCCGCTTGCCGTTTACGGAACACTCTTCGTCAAGTGCCCGGTCGGCGACCCGGCTGTCGCTGACCCGGCCTGCCTGGCCCGAGTTGCTGAGGAGATCGCGATTGTCCAACCGCGGATCATCGTCG
Organism: Actinomycetota bacterium; assembly: GCA_009699615.1. Taxonomy (GTDB): domain Bacteria; phylum Actinomycetota; class Thermoleophilia; order Solirubrobacterales; family Solirubrobacteraceae; genus F1-60-MAGs163. The sequence continues at coordinate 4,365 of WLNV01000064.1, read as the reverse complement.
TTATGGGTGAGCCGGCGATGACGGCACTCAACGAGTTGGAGCTGCCGTTGGCGCAGGAGGTCGAATGGAAGCCTGGAGAGATTCAGCCGCTGACCGACGCCTGCGATGTCCTCGTCACGCCGAACATCGATGACTCGCTCGACGCTGAAGATTCAAAGCGCGACTTCTGGGCCGCCTTCCGCTCGCTTGGCGACTGGTGGGGCGACCTTCCTCCCTACTAGTCGGCTCTAGCGCGCGCCGCCGCGCGTAGGGAAGCGTTCGCCGCCGGGCACGAGCCAGAACTCGTCGATCCGCTGGATTAGCCCTTCCTGAAGCTCATAGAACCCGGCGCAGACGAGCATCGTGTCGGGCCGCTGGACATGGGCATGAACGGCAATGTCAAGGCCGCGACCTGTGATCACGCGCTGGACAACCGTCTTGTTGTCGGGGTTGTGGACAAAGTGCAGCAGCGACAGATATTCCTCGCGACTTGGCTCGCGGCCCTGATGCGGCAGCGAGATCCTGACGCCGGAACGAACGAGCGCCGCGACGGAGTCCCAGTCGCCCTGCTGGCGCGCGCGCCAGAACCGTTCGATTGCGTTGACGCTCATTGGTCGTTCACGAGCACGATCTTGCCAAATTTGCCGCCGGCGGCAAAACTCTCGTAGGCGGCGGCAGCCTGATCGAGCGGGAAGGTTTGATCGACCGGAACACGGAAGGTCCCGTCACCGAAGCCGCCCAGGACATGCTTCTCAAGCGCCCGCGCGGTCGCCGCCTTCTCCTCAAGCGGGCGGGCTCGCAGCGTCGACCCGGAGATCTGAGCGCGGCTGCCCATCAGCGCCAGCAGGTTCAGTTCGCTGCGGAAGCCGGCCGCAACGCCGATTACAACTACCCGCGCGCGGCTGGCGAGGGCAGTGAAGTTGGCATCCAGATTGGGTGCGCCAACAAGCTCAAGCAACACGTCGTACGGGCCGAGCGCTTCGCTCTCGTCTGGGCTGCAGACGACGGCTGCGCCGAGCGCCGCGACCTCCTTGTGGAGGGCTTCATTTCTGACCGAGGCGGTCACGTGAGCACCAGCTGCTGCAGCGAGCTGGATTGCGGCCGTACCCACGCCGCCGGCGGCGCCGCTGATCAGTACCCGCTCGCCGAGCTGCAGGTCGGCCTGCGTGAAGAGCGCGTCATGGGCCGTCGTGAAGGTTTCCGGCAGGCCACCAGCGGCGGGCCAGTCAAGCCTCTCCGGTACCGGCATCAGCTGGCGCTCGTGAACCACGCACAGCTCGGCTTGGCCTCCGCCACCGACGATTGCCATAACGCGGTCGCCGTCGGCGAAGCGCTCCGCTCCAGCGCCGCAGGAGACGACCTCACCCGCCAGCTCAAGACCGGGAATGTCAAGCGGAGAGCCGGGCGGCGGCGGGTAGGCGCCGCGGAGCTGGAGTTGATCGGCGCCGTTGAGACCGGCGGCGCGGACTCGGACCAGCACCTCTCCGGCCCCCGGCAGGGGGTCGGGACGCTCGGCGATTACCAGCTTCTTCTCTTCAATCGTTACGGCAAGCATTGCGCCAGTCTAAGTCAGCCTTCACCGCGCGGGCGGGCGGCCTCAATCTCGTCGTGGAGCCCGAGCAGGTCGTGTGAGTGCGGCTCGAGCGGGATTACGGCATCGTCGTCGCCGCCAGGCTTGGTGTGAAGCGCATGGCGCGCCTGTTCGAGCGTCATTCCGGTCGCGCGCAGCAGATCGTTGGCGATCATCCGCACCTGACCGACGACGATGCTGACTGCCAAGTTGCGTGTGTGGTCGAGCGCAGCCGACGAGGCGGTCGCGGCACGCAGCGCAGCGACGCGGGCGATGTCGCGTTCCTTCTTATCGGTGACCGATGCCGCAACGTGATCGGCGGATTCGGCGAGATCGCGCAGGCCGACGATCACGGTTGGCGGCACCGTGTTGCCTTGGCGCAGCGCGCCCGAGGCGCCGCGAGCCAAGGAGACGACGCTGACCTGGACGCGCGTCACCTGCTCGACGGCGTAGGCGTAGCGGTCGACGGTGCTGAGCTGGCCGCGCCGGGCGACCGCAAGGCGCGAGGTCTCATCGCTAAGCGCGGCGGCGGCGCGCAGCGGCTCGACATCGTGCTCCAACGCGCGTGCAGCGTCAACGGCGCTGTCGGCCTGCGTCGAGCTGCCACTCTCGAGTGCGTCGGCGATCTTTCGCAGCGCAATCGATATCTGGTCGAGTGCCGGATGAAGAGCATCTTTCGCCAGCCGTGACGGGTTGAGCGGAAAGATCACCAGCGTGAAGATCAGGGCGACGCCGGAGCCAACGAGAATGTCGATTAGGCGCGAGAATCCGTGCGGATCGGCGGGAATCGCAAGGATCGCGACCAGCACGCCACTCGCGGCCGCCTGGTTGACCGCCAGCTGGTCACCACCGGCAAAGACAACGACGCACATCACGATGAAGATCACGAGCCCGAGCTGCCAAGCGCCGACGCCTGTGTAGCGAACCATCAGGTCGGCGACGGCGATCCCGAGCGCGACTCCGAATGCCAACTGGAGCGCGCGCTTGACCGTCCTGCCGGCCGTAACACCCATCACCAGCACGGCCGAGATCGGCGCGAAGAAGGGATGCGGATGGCCTACGACGTAGCGGGCGACGAGATAGGAGACCATCGCCGCCAGCGCGACCAGCGCCAGCCGCGGTGCAACCGCGCGAAGGTGGTCGAAGCGCTCGCGCAGCGTGATCTTCTCGATCGCCATCTCAAGCATCGACTCCAACCCTCCCCTTCTCACTACGGAACTGCAAGGAGCGCATCGCGCTCAAACCCTCAGGCCCGCTCGAACAGTGCAACGCACTCGATGTGAGGCGTCTGGGGGAACATGTCGACAGGGCGCACGCGAACCAGCTTGTAGCCCGCTTCAACTATCTGCGCAGCGTTTGGCGCCAGCGTCGTCGGGTTGCAAGAGACGTAGACGATCCGTTTCGCACCCGCCTCGGCGACGCGTCCGATCACCTTGGCCGACAGGCCAGAGCGCGGCGGGTCAAGCACGATCAAGTCGGGGCGGCCCAGTTCGTCAACGTCCTCTTTAAGCACGACGCGGACATTGCCGGCGACGAAGCGGGCGTTGGTGATTTCGTTGCTCCGCGCGTTGCGGCGCGCATCCTCGACCGCCTCTTCGACGATCTCGACGCCAATCACTTCGCCGGCCCGCGGTGCCAGAGTCAGGCCGATCGAGCCGATCCCACAGCAGAGGTCGTAGACGCGCTCCCAGCCCTTCAGGTCGGCGTACTCGCCAACCGTCGCGTAGAGCTTCTCGGCCATCTCGGTGTTGGTCTGGAAGAAAGCTTCGCTGCCGAGTGAGAAGCGCAGCCCTGAGCATTCCTCTTCGATTGCGCCAACGCCGTCGATCAAGATGTCGGTGCCGCCCTGGGTCGTCTCCCCGCTGCTTGGGGCGACGGTGCGGATCACGCTGATGGCGCCCGCTTCGATCATCGCGTCGGCAAAACGGCGCTGATCAAAGTCGCCTGGTGAGGTGACGATGCGGGCCTGGATCTGGCCGGTGCGGCGCCCTTCACGGACGACGAGGTTGCGCAGCAGTCCTTCGTGCGTGCGGCGGTCGTAAGCCTTGAGACCCATCTCCTGGCAGACCTCGAGCGCCGCTTCGCGGATTCGGTTGCTGGCCTCGGAGGCGAGTAGGCAGTCATCCATCGGCAGGATCCGCGACCAAGAACCAGGGGCATGGAAGCCGCAGCAGAGCGTGCCGTCCTCTTCAACTCCAAACGAGAACTCAAGCTTGTTGCGGTAGCGCCACTCCTCGACCGCAGGGATGATCGGCTCAAGCTCGAAGCCGTCGAGCTTGCCGATCCTTCGCAGCGCGTCATCAACCTGTTCGCTCTTGACTTCCAGTTGGCGCTCGTAGCTGAGCACCTGCCACGCAGCACCGGGATGGTCGGCGAGCGGCTCGATCCGATCCGGGCCGGGCTCAAGCATCTCGAGCGGCCGCGCCTCGGCGAAGGCGCGCTTGCGCTTCGTTACTTCAATCCGAACAAGGTCGCCAGGAACCGTGTCGCGGACAAAAATAACGTAGCTGCGATCGGCTACGGCAACGCGCGCGATCCCCTTACCGCCGTTGGCGAGCCCTTCGATCCGTACCTCAAGACGATCGCCGCGGTCGATCCGCGTGCGTTCGTCTTCTGCTGTCGGCTGCTCGGTCATTGAGGTGAGGATCGCAGCATCGCCGCGCTAACGATCGGCAAGCAGCCACTCGAGCAGCGCCTTCTGCGCGTGACGGCGGTTTTCTGCCTGATCCCAAATCCGTTGACGCTTGCCATAAAGCAGTTCGGCGGTGATCTCTTCACCGGGATGGGCCGGGAGGCAGTGGAGTGCGATTGCGTCG
>WLNV01000063.1 GCA_009699615.1 Actinomycetota bacterium | reverse complement strand
TCGTCCAGTCCTACAGCCGCACCTTCGGTCTAGAAACGGTGATCTGCCGCGGCTCAAACAACTACGGCCCCTACCAGTACCCGGAGAAGCTGATCCCGCTGATGATCCTCAACGCGATCCACGGCGACCCTCTGCCGGTCTACGGCGACGGCCAGCAGGTCCGCAACTGGCTCCACGTGAGCGATTTCTGTGCCGGCATCGGCCACGTTCTCGCCCACGGGACTAGCGGCGAGGTCTACAACGTCGGCGGCCCAGACGAGTGCGTCAACCTTGAGGTCGTTGAGCGGATCATCGCGCTTACCGGCGCTGACAAGTCGCTGCTGACCTATGTAGATGACCGCCCCGGCCACGATCGCCGCTACTCGCTTGGTTCGGAGAAGGTTAAGGCGCTTGGCTGGGAAGCGAAGGTTCGTTTTGAAGAGGGCCTCGCAGAAACTGTTGCCTGGTACCAAGAGAACGCCTGGTGGTGGGAGCCGATCCGCTCCGGTGACTACCGCGAGTATTACGAGCGCCAGTACGGCAGCTCGCTCGGCTAAGACTCGCTCGGCTCCGGCTCGCTCGGCTCCGGCTCAAGCGGTTCGCCGGTCGCCGCGCCGAGGCGTGAAAGCGCCCTCCGGGCTGGCTTTCACGGAATTCCTCGGCTGCGGCGCCGGCGAACCGCTTGGCGCGGGCGCTGGGATAGGCTCGGGTTATGGATGAACTTGACGTTGATCGGCTGCGCGAGCATGAGCTGCGTAATCGCAGTGGTTGGAATGCTGATGCGCCGAACTGGGTTGAGGGCGGACGGCGGAACTGGGCTAGTTCGGAGCCGACTTTGGGGATGTTTTAGCTGCCGGAGAGCGAGCTGAAGCTGCTGCCTGACGTTGACGGCTTGTACGCGATTGAGCTGGGCTGCGGTACCGCTTATTGGTCGGCTTGGCTCGCGCGGCTTGGGGCGCGGCCGGTGGGGATTGATCTGAGCGAGCGGCAGCTCGAGACGGCTGCGATGTTCCAGAGCGAGCACGGGCTCGAATTCCCGCTGATTCACGCAAGCGCCGAAGAGACGCGCTACTTCGTGCCGCGCTCGTGGGCGCTTCAGTGGCCCTGCGAAGACGTCTGGTCGGTCCGCAAACCAGCGTGAAAGCCAAAGTGACGCAGCGGTTTACGTTGATCGTTACTATCAGCAAATATCTGAGGTAGTCAGCTCAGGCCGTCTAGCTAGGGAGAGAGAATGACCGTCCGTAACCGCGTGGCCCGAGTGGCAGTTCTGACCGCTGCCACAACAGCATTGCTTCTACCAGGCGCCTCGCTTGCTCAGGCAAAAACGCCAACCGGCCCTGCAGGCCCGGCCTTCTACAAGGCTCCGGCAAAGCTGATCGCCGGAACGCCGGGAACGATCATCTGGACGCGGCAGATCCCCTACTCAGCGACCGGCAAAGTCGCGCTCGCCGCATCCTCGAAGACTCTGCTCGTTCTCTACCGCTCGCGCGACGTCAGTAACAAGCCGATCGCCGTCTCCGGCACTATCGACATCCCCAAGGGGAAAGCTCCAGCCGGTGGCTGGAAGATGCTCTCTTGGGCCCACGGAACAACCGGAATTGCTGACGTCTGCGCTCCTTCGTTGACAACTCCTGGGCCGGCAGACGCGCTGCCGCGCTACTCAACCGACGTCGCCAACAGCTGGGTAAAAGCTGGCTACATGCTTCTGCGCACCGACTACCCCGGCCTAGGAACGCCAGGCCCGCACCCCTACTTGATCGGCAAGTCCGAAGGCCGGAGCGTCATCGACATCGCTCTTGCCGCCCGCTCAATGATCCCCGCCATCAGCAAGAACTGGGCGATTCTTGGGCACTCGCAGGGGGGCCAGGCCGCTCTCTTCGCTGCATCTATGGCGCCCAAGATTGCACCTGCACTAAAGCTGAAGGGAGTCGTGGCCTACGCGCCGGCTTCTCACCTGTACGAGCAGCGCGCGCTGATCGCCGACCTCGGCCCTGCCGCCAAGGGAATCACCGGCCTCGCCGTGACGATTCTGCTGAGCGCAGCACGCGAAGCTGGAATCAACCCCGCGGACCTAGTGACCGATCCGATTGCAGCGCTGATTCCTCAGACTGAGAAGACCTGCACGCCGCAGCTTGCCGCGGCTGACATGTTCGGCGCCTACGCGCCGAACGAAATCCTCAAGCAGAACATCGTGACGACGAAGCTTGACGCTGTACTGAAGGCGATGAACCCGAACGTCAAGATCGCGGCGCCGATCAGCATCCTCCAAGGCAAGTCCGACTTGACCGTCTTCCCTTGGTTCACCGACGACCTAACTGCGGAGCTGACCAAGTCAGGTAATCGCGTGACCTACCAGAAGTACGACGGCCTAAACCACGGTGGCGTCGTGATGGACCTGACCACGCGCCAAGCCGTTGCAGGCTTCCTGACTAAGTACCTGGGCGCTGGGCGCTAACGACCGCCGGGAAGCGTTAGTGGACCGCGAGCTGCTGCGCGACGGACTGCAGCGGCGCTAGGTCAACGCCGATACCGCTCGCGAATGGGAATGCGAGGGCAACCACGACTGTGATCGACAACGCCGGTATCACGCACCACACCAACATCAAGACCGGATGACGCGCAGTAACCGTGGAGACACCCATCACGCCGGCGACGAGTAAACCGGTGACAAGCAGCAGTATCGCCAGCAGATCCGGCAAGGTGCGATGCGCAACGGCGGAGACCGCGGCCGACGTAGCGCCCAGAGTGGCGGCCGCGCTGACGAGGCTCGATACCTCGGCCTTTGGCACTATCGGTCCGAACGCGTAGGTGTGGAGCGCATCCTGGAATCGGTCGAGTGGAATTGCCGACGGCAGATGGCTCGTGTCGCCGCGGGCTAGGTCATCGGCGTTTTCGTAGGCCGCAGTCGTCGCGTAGAGCCTTAGCTTCTGCCTTAGCTCGGCGGATGTCACCTTGTCGGGAATGTTGTTGAGGCTCCAGTTCATCTGCTGGATCGCTGATGATTGCTGCTCAACGGCCGCTTGCCCAGCAGCTACCGCGCCCCAGGTGACGGTGATCGAGAAGCCAACGAAGAAGGCAAAGGTTGCCGCCAAGCCAGTAAGCAGGCGAACCGCTTCATCGGCGAGCTCTTCGCGGCTGGCATCTCCGCAACGCCTGGTTACGACAGCACGCGCTACGACAGTGACCGCCACAAAGAAGGCCAACAGGACAACCGCCACAACCCAGATTGGCACCGAGATGAAGAGGTCTCTCACGACGAGAAAGCTACCAGCAGCTCAGCGCTGGTCTACTTGAACCCTGATTCTCACTTCGCCGATAGAGCTCAGCGGCGACGCTACTCAGAGGACGCGGTGGCAAGCGCGGCGATGAGGACCGCCATGATCATCTTCTCGAGCTTGGCGCGGTCGCCGAGCGCTTCGATGCGCCATTCGTCGGACGCGTCTTCAAGAAAACCGTAGACGCCAAAGAGCGCGGCGCGTACTTCCGGAGAAGGGCTAGTAGTTCCGAGGTGGTTGGCCGTGACCCCTTCCATCACAGCCAGCCTCGTCGCGACGGCGCAGGCGCGGAGCTCATCGTCTGCGCTGCGTAGCGAGCGGGCGTAGAGCTTCCAACGATCGGTCGGCGCCAACGCCTCGTCGACGTAACGCGCGACATTCGCGGGCATCTTGTTCTCGACCGGGATGTCGGGGCTTGCCTCAAACATCTCTACAAGCTGCGAGCAGGCGCGCTTCACGGCCTCAAGGTGCAGTTCGCTCTTGCCGCCGGGGAAGTAATGGTGGATCAGGTTTGGCGTGACGCCAACTTCGGCAGCGATCTGCTTCAGCTCGACGCCGGGGTAGCCGCGAGCTGCGAAGGCGGCCAGCGCCACATCGATCATCTGGTCGCGGCGAGCTTCAGGGTCAGAACGGCTTGCGCGCGGGGCTTTTGCAACGGCCATCGAGCCGAGCATATCGGGAAACAGTAACGACCACCTTGCACTCGAAGCCGTACCGGCGCTTACCCGAGATCAATATGGCTATGCTGCGATTTACACCGACTCAATAAGTAGTTCCCACGCGAAACGACCGGAGATACACCCATGAGAATGTCGAAGAAGAACTCATCGCTCGCAATCGTCACAGCAGCCTTGCTCGCCGTCGGCGCAGGCGCCCTCCCCGCCGCAGCCTCGGCCGCGGCAACGACGACGACGTTCGCCACGCTCCCGAGCGGCGCATCGCCGTGGGGCATCGCGCTCGATTCAAGTGGCAACGTGTACACCGCGAACGCGGCGCTCGACACAGTCTCAAAGATCAACTCTTCCGGAACAATCGTCGCCACTTACGCGACCGGTGACAACCCGCATGGGATTGCAATTGATTCGGCTGGAAATATTTACACAGCCAACTACAGCTCAAACAACGTCACGCGGATAGCAGCCGATGGCTCGATTACGACGATCGCGCCAACGCCAGCCCAGCTCAACCCTTACGCGATCGCGATCGACAGCGCCGACAACGTTTACGTGACCAACGAGGGCTCGCGCAGCGTAACCAAGATCACTGCCGCGGGGTCAGCGTCGAAGCTCAACCTTTCCAACACCGGAACCAACCCGCACGGAATCGCGATCGACTCCGCTGGCAACGTCTACACGGCCAACTACGCCGTGGCAACCGTCTCAAAGATCACTTCAGCTGGCACGACGACGGCGACCTGGGCGACCGTTGGAACTATGCCGGAAGCACTTACGATCGATTCCAGCGACAACCTTTACGTAGCGAATTGGGCTTCCGCGACAGTCTCGAAGATCACGGCGGGGGCCGCGGTTTCCACGCTTGGCATCACCGGAGCTCAGCCCAGCGGCATTGTCCTCGACGCTGCCGGCAATGTCTACACGTCGAACTTCGGCAACAGCACGATTTCGAAAGTCACACAAGTCGGCGGGTCAAGCACCTTCGGCTCGGGAATCAGCTCAAGTTGGATCTACCCCCGGAGCATCGCGATCAACGCCAGCGGGAGGCTCTTCGTAACTAACGAGGCGACCAACCGCGTTTCGACGATCGCTGAGCTTGCAGCTCCCGGCACGCCGCCGGCACCGACCGCAGTTGGCGGTGACGGTTCCGCAACAGTGACCGTGACTGCAGGAAGTGGCGACGCGGCCACCAGCTACACAGTCACAGCATCCCCCGGAGGACGTACCTGCACCGTCACCGGCGCAGCAGGCTCATGCACCGTCACCGGCCTCACCAACGGAACCGCGTACACATTCTCCGCAACCGCCACCAACGCGACTGGCACTTCCAGCGGATCGGCGGCATCCGGCTCAGTCAGCCCAACGATCACCGCTCCCGGCACGCCGCCGGCACCGACCGCCGTTGGCGGTGACGGTTCCGCAACAGTGACCGTGACTGCGGGAAGCGGCGGCGCGGCCACCAGCTACACAGTCACAGCATCCCCCGGAGGACGTACCTGCACCGTCACCGGCGCGGCGGGCTCATGCACCGTCACCGGCCTCACCAACGGAACCGCGTACACATTCTCCGCAACCGCCACCAACGCTGGCGGAACGTCGGGCGGCTCGACGGCCTCGGGTTCGGTCAACCCAGCCCCCGCGACCGCTGCCCCCGGCACGCCGCCGGCACCGACCGCAGTTGCCGGTGACGGCTCAGCGACGATCACCGTCAGCGCCGGCAGCGGCGGCACGCCGTCGTCCTACACCGTCACCGCATCACCGGGCGGCAAGACCTGCACCGTCATCGGCGCGGCGGGCTCGTGCACGATCACCGGCCTAACGAACGGAGTGGCGTACACCTTCTCCTCCGTCGCAACCAACGCGGTCGGCACATCAACCGGCTCCGCGGCGTCCGGCTCGATCAGCCCGGTCTCCTCCGTCAAGACATTCGAAACCGTCAAGGTCACGCAGAAGATCACGAAGACGGCGGTAACCGTGATCACCGCCGTCAACGTCCCAGGGGCCGGCAAGATCACGCAGATCGCCACGACCCGCGTGGCTAAGAAGAAGGCGAAGAAGGCAGGCGTTAGCAAGAAGAAGAAGAAGCCGAAGACGAAGACGCGCTGCAAGGCGACGAAGATCGTCAAGGTGGCCGGAAGCTTCCCGATGACCTGCAAGATGAACAAGAAGAGTCGCAAGGAGCTGCGCAAGAAGGCGATGACGCTGACGATCCGCACGACCTTCACACCGGCGAAAGGCAAGCCGACGGTCAAGACGAAGATCGTCAAGCTCAAGCGCAAGCGCTAGCGCTCGCGACAGCGCCTAGATCGCGGCGCTAGGCGACTGCTGAAGGCTGCGGTAGCGGGCGAAGGCAACGACGGCCCAGATCGCCTCAACGACGCCAAACGGCCAAGTGCCCGCGAGGAAGCCGTAGGCGCTCGAGAGCAGGCAACCAAAGCCGAAGAAGAGAACGAAGCGCGAGCCACGGCTCTCCAGCGCATACATCAACATCATGAACGTGACGGCACAGGCACCAAAGAGAGTCAGCATTGGCCACACAGTACGACGAGCTGAACGCGCAAGCCTTAAGCGGTTCGTCGGCGCGCCGACCGAGGAATCCCGTGAAATCCAGCCCGGAGGGCGCTTTCACGCCTCGGCGGCGCGACCGGCGAAGCACTTAAGCCCAAGTCAATACTGAGCCCAAGCAGCACTGCGGCCCAAGCCCCCTAAGGGACCCGGGCCGCGCGTGTTGCACTTCATCAGCTTCTACAGGACTACTTGGCGGGGCAGCCGAGCTTCTCGAATGCCTTCTTGTCCGCGTAGTACTTGGAGTCCGGCAGGTATGCGCCGAGAACCTTCTTCTCGTCACCTGGCTTGCTCGTGCCTTGGATCGCGTGCTTGAAGCCACCCGCCGGGAGCATGTTGCGGATCTGCATCCAACCGAAGTCGGTGTCAGTTCCGCCGTCTCCACGAGGCGACCATTCAATCCATGCCACGCCGCACTTCGCGGTCGCGTTCTTTGGCTTGTCGGAAGCGCGGCTGGTGATCACCAGGTACTTGCGGCCAGCCTTCAGCGGGATCTCCTCGTCGTAGACGCAGTCCATCACTCGCGTCGTCTTCGGCGATTCGTTCATGCAGAACGACTGGTACCTGAGGTCCGTCGCCTCCCACTTGCCCTTCGGATTGTTGAACGTCTTCGCCGCCGTCCCGATCGTTCCACGCAGCGCGTAGACCTTTCCAAACTTGCGGTTGATCGCATTCCTTACGTACTGGTTGTCACCGTTCGGGAAGAACCCTGCCTGACCGAGCTTGGTCGCTCCCTGCATCGGATCGGCCTCCGGGTGGTAGAGGTTCAACAGGTAGGTGCGGTTGTACTGGGTGCGCCAGTTTGTCTTGCCGCCAGCGAGCGCCGGGAAGTAGGCCGGCTTGCCTGGCTGATAACGCAGCGCGTTGTACTGATCGGCCGAGAGCAGCAACGCCGATGGATCGAGCGTTTGCGCGGTCTCTGAACCGAGCGCAGCGCAAGCCGCCTGACCGGTCAGAACGGTGCCGTCAGCGAGCGTTAGCTCAGGCTTCGGCAACGATACGCCGCCCTCAATGTTCTTACCCTTGTTCGGAATGTAAACACGAACTGCGATTCCGCGGATCGTGTCGCCGCCTGCGGGCTCGGTGTAGATCGTGTTCCTCGCCGGGGCGTTGGAGCGCCTGTTTGGATCGAACGCGACAGGCGAGCGATCGGGCGAAACCGTCAACGTGTAGTTGCGCTTCGTAACGTCACGCCTTACACCAACCCTGTACGGATTCGACGAGCCTGGATCAGGGTTCCATTGGAAGTCGCTGATCGTGTCCTGAATCGCGCCGAGCCGATCGTAGGCATTGAGCGACGTGTAACGAGCGTAAGGAAATTGGCCCTTGAGGCGTAGCGTCGAGCCCGGGATGTGCGTCCAGATCGCACCCCAGTAGTGGGCGCCAGCGTCGGGATAGGCGATGTTGTAAGTCTCGACACCGATAGCGCCAACGTGCCAGAAGCAGGTCGAACCGTCGCCACCGTAGAGCAGG
>WLNV01000062.1 GCA_009699615.1 Actinomycetota bacterium | reverse complement strand
ATCGGCGGTGACGGTGTCACCAACGTTTAGCTCGCCGCGCTCATCGCGGAACTCAACGAGGTGCTTGTAGGCGCCAACCTTGGCGGCCTTCAGGTGACCGAGCTCAGGCTTGCTGAGGTGCTTCTCCTTCGTCTCGCCGAATGCAAGCTGGACGGCGTCGTAGCCGTCGTCGTCGCTGCTGCGAACCGCCGTCACTGGGCAGGGACCGGCCTCGAGCACGGTGACGCGCTCAACGCGGCCGTCATCCATGAAGAGTTGGGTCATACCGAGCTTCTTGGCGAGGATCGCGGCCATCGAAATACCTAACCTGCGAGCCGGATCTCGATGTCAACGCCGGCTGGCAGTTGATCGAGTCGCTGAAGCGAGTCAACGGTCTTGGGAGTTGGCTGATGAATGTCAATCAGACGCTTGTGGGTACGGATCTCGAAATGCTCACGCGAGTCCTTGTCCTTGAACGGCGAGCGAATCACGCAGTAGACGTTCTTTTCGGTCGGCAGTGGAACCGGTCCGGTCACCGACGCGCCTGTGCGCGTGGCCGTTTCAACGATCTCTTTAGCCGCCGTCTCGATTGCCGAGTGGTCGTAGGCCTTGAGCCGGATGCGAATCTTATTTTGAGTTGCTACTGCCATTTGGTGGGTACAAATTTCCTCTGTTTGCGCTGCGGATTATCTGGCACTGCTGGCGGCCGAAAAGGGCGAAGGCTCAAACGAGCGGGCTTCGCCCTAAAGGCCGCTTGGTCGTATCTGACAAAACGCGACTGGGCGGGCCCTGCACTTGTTGCAGAGCGCCGCCCTGTTCACGGTGTTACTCGATGACGTCGGTCACAACTCCTGAGCCGACAGTACGGCCGCCTTCGCGAATTGCGAAGCGCAGGCCCTTGTCCATCGCGATTGGCTGAATCAGGTCAATCTCCATCGTGACGTTGTCACCAGGCATGACCATCTCGACCCCTTCGGGCAGATGGGCCGAACCGGTTACATCGGTCGTACGGAAATAGAACTGTGGGCGGTAGCCGGTGAAGAAAGGAGTGTGACGGCCACCCTCTTCCTTCTTCAGCACGTAGACCTCAGCCTTGAACTTGGTGTGCGGAGTAATCGAGCCCGGCTTGCAGAGAACCTGGCCGCGCTGAATCTCCTCGCGGTCGGTACCACGCAGCAGGCAACCAACGTTGTCCCCGGCCTGACCGTCGTCGAGAAGCTTGCGGAACATCTCAACGCCGGTGATGACGGTCTTGGTCGTGTCGGTGATGCCCACGATCTCCACCTCATCGCCTGTCTTGACGACGCCCTGCTCGATACGGCCGGTAGCCACGGTTCCACGACCGGTGATCGAGAAGACATCCTCAACCGGCATCAGGAACGGCTTGTCAAGCTCACGGACAGGCTGCGGGATGTAATCGTCGAGCGCAGCTGCGAGCTCGATGATCTTCTCCTTGTAAGCCTCGTCACCCTCCAGCGCCTTCAGCGCTGAACCGGTGATGAATGGCACGTCGTCGCCCGGGAAGTCGTACTCGTTGAGCAGATCGCGGACTTCGACCTCGACGAGCTCAAGCAGCTCCTCGTCGTCGACCATGTCGGCCTTGTTGAGGAAGACGACGATGTAAGGGACGCCGACCTGGCGAGCGAGCAGGATGTGCTCACGCGTCTGGGGCATCGGGCCATCGGCGGCCGACACAACGAGGATCGCCCCGTCCATCTGAGCCGCGCCGGTGATCATGTTCTTCACATAATCAGCGTGGCCCGGACAGTCAACGTGGGCGTAGTGGCGGTTCTCGGTCTCGTATTCAACGTGTGAGGTCGAGATCGTGATCCCGCGTTCCTTCTCCTCAGGGGCGTTGTCGATCTCCGTGAAGCTCTTGGCTTCTCCGCCGGACTTTTCAGCCAACACCGTGGTGATGGCTGCGGTCAACGTGGTCTTGCCATGGTCGATATGACCAATGGTTCCGACGTTCACGTGGGGTTTGTCGCGTTCGAACTTCTCCTTGGACACCGCTGTTTGCTCCTGTCTGTCTATCGAATAGGCCCTGTTGACCGTTTCCGATCGACCAGGGAAATCTAGCTAAATACTGTCGCTCACGCGTTCACGCAGCAACTACCTCGCCCGTTCTGTTCTCGACGATCTTCTCGGCGATGTTCGGGGGAACCTCTTCGTAACGTTCAAACTGCATCGTATAAGTAGCACGTCCTTGCGTTGCAGACCGCAAGTCAGTCGCGTATCCGAACATCTCGGAGAGCGGTGCGAAGGCATCAACGACCTGCGCGTTTCCGCGCGGCTCCATGCCTTCGACGCGGCCCCGGCGACGGTTCAGGTCGCCGATCACGTCGCCCATGAACTCCTCGGGCGTTACGACTTCGATCTTGAAGATCGGCTCCAGCAGCACCGGCTTGGCGCGGCGAGCGGCCTCCTTGAAGGCGATCGAGCCGGCGACCTTGAAGGCGATCTCAGAGGAGTCGGTGTCGTGGTACTTGCCGTCAACGAGCTTGACGCGGATGTCGACCATCGGATAGCCGGCCTTGACGCCGTTGTCCATCGCTTCGGCGCAGCCCTTCTCGACCGCCCCGATGAACTCCGACGGAACCGAGCCGCCCTTGATCGCGCTGATGAACTCAAAGCCGACGCCAGGCGCAGGCTCCATGTCGATGTAGACGACGCCGTACTGACCTGAACCACCGGTCTGACGAATGAACTTGCCTTCGACCTTCTCGGCCGTGCCCCGCACAGTCTCGCGGTAGGAGACCTGTGGCTTGCCGACGTTGGCTTCAACGTTGAACTCGCGGCGCATGCGGTCGACGAGAACCTCAAGGTGAAGTTCGCCCATACCCGAGATCTCGGTCTGGCCGGTCTCCTCGTTGGTCTGGACTTGGAAGGTTGGATCCTCTTCGGCGAGGCGGCCCAGCGCGACCGACATCTTCTCCTGATCGGACTTCGTCTTCGGCTCGACGGCAACCTTGATTACGGGTTCCGGGAAGACGATCGTTTCAAGCTTGATCGGCTGATCAGGCGCGCAGAGAGTGTCTCCGGTGACGATCTGCTTGATGCCAACACCTGCTGCGATGTCGCCGGCGTAGACCTTCTCCAGCTCTTCGCGGTCGTTGGCGTGCATCATCAGGATTCGCCCGACGCGCTCGGTCTTGCCTGAGCCGACGTTGAGGACGCGGCCACCGGCTTCGAGCGTGCCCGAGTAGACGCGGAAGAAGGTCAGCTTGCCGACGAACGGGTCGGCCATGATCTTGAAGGCAAGTGCAGCGAAGGGCTCTGAATCATCGGCGTTGCGCACGACGACCGCGTCGCTCTTCGGATCGACACCCTCGACCGGAGGCACGTCGAGCGGCGAGGGCAGGTAGTCGATCACAGCGTCAAGCAGCGGCTGGACGCCCTTGTTCTTGAACGACGAGCCGCAGAGCACCGGAGTGAAGTGGATTCCAAGCGTGGCGGAGCGGATTGCGCGCTTCAAGACGTCAACCGGAACGTCAGCCTCATCGAGAATCAACTCGACCAGCTCGTCGTCGTAGTTTGAGGCCTCTTCCAGCAGATGATCTCGGGCAGCCTGCGCTTCGGCAAGCATTCCTTCGGGGATCTCGCCGGTGATCTGGTCTGAACCCATCTCGTCGGCGTAGGTGATCGCCTTCATCTCGACCAGATCGATGACTCCTGCGAAGTCACCCTCAGCGCCGATCGGCAGCTGAATCGGGACCGGCTTGGCGCCGAGACGATCGATCATCGTCTGCACTCCCTTGGAGAAGTCTGCGCCGGTGCGGTCCATCTTGTTGATGTAGGCGATCCGCGGAACGGTGTACTTGTCGGCCTGACGCCAAACAGTCTCGGACTGCGGCTCAACGCCGGCGACCGAGTCGAAGAGTGCGATCGCGCCGTCGAGCACGCGCAACGAACGCTCGACCTCGACCGTGAAGTCGACGTGTCCGGGCGTGTCGATGATGTTGATCCGGTGCTCGTCCCACGTGCAGGTCGTCGCGGCCGACGTGATCGTGATGCCGCGCTCCTGCTCCTGCTCCATCCAGTCCATCGTTGCCGCGCCCTCGTGAACCTCACCGATCTTGTAGGTACGGCCGGTGTAGAAGAGGATTCGCTCAGTCGTCGTCGTTTTACCGGCGTCGATGTGAGCCATGATTCCGATGTTGCGTGTATTTGTGAGTGTGAATGGGCGTGGCATGAAAATGTTGGTCCTGCGTCACTTCAGAGAACAAAAAACGGGCCAATCTGGCCCGCGCGCACAGCAGAATCTGATCCTGGACGGCGCGCTATGTCGTAAATCGTTCCATCTTTAGGCAATCGAATCGCCGGTGCAGCGCGAGAATTAGAACCGCGCTACACCGAACGAAGCCCGATACTAGCAAAGGATCGAAGCAATTCGGCGCTGTTGGGCGCGGCGCTGCTTGACGTGAGGGGAGCGCGGGCGCGAGCGGCGACTACCAGCGGTAGTGCGCGAAGGCCTTGTTGGCCTGTGCCATGCGGTAGATGTCGTCCTTGCGCTTGTAAGCGCCACCCTGCTGGGTCTGAGCCTCAAGCAGTTCGGCCGCAAGGCGCTGAGCCATCGTCTTCTCGCGACGTCCGCGAGCGAACTCGACGAGCCAGCGAACGGCGAGCGTCCGTGCACGACGGGCGTGAACCTCGACCGGCACCTGGTAGGTGGCTCCACCGACCCGGCGTGAGCGAACTTCGAGTGAAGGAGTGAGTGAGACGATCGACTCTTCGAGCGCCTCGACGGCGTCCTTGCCGCTCTTCTCGGCGAGGATTGCGAGCGCGTCGTAGACGATCGCTTCCGCGGTCGACTTCTTACCGTCGAGCATCACCTTGTTGACGACTTGCTGAACAAGCCGCGAGCGGTGGATTGGGTCCGGTTGAACCGGGCGAAGTTGGGCTGCATTACGGCGCATTAGTTACCTATGTCTTCTTTACGCCGTACATGCTGCGGGATTGTTTGCGATCGCTGACGCCGGAGGCATCGAGCGTGCCGCGGACGACCTTGTAGCGGACGCCTGGAAGATCCTTGACGCGGCCTCCGCGGACGAGCACTACTGAGTGCTCCTGGAGGTTGTGGCCTTCGCCTGGAATGTAAGCGGTCACTTCGGCGCCGCCGGTAATACGAACACGTGCCACCTTGCGGAGCGCTGAGTTCGGCTTCTTAGGCGTCGTCGTGTAGACGCGGGTGCAGACGCCGCGACGCTGCGGAGCGGCGACCTTCGTCTTGCGACCTTTGCCGGACTTGAGTCCTGGCGTGGAGAGCTTCTTCGGCTTGGGCGTACGGCCCTTGCGAATTAGTTGGCTAGTCGTTGGCATGCAGCGCAGGAGGTTAGCAGCGAAGCTCGGTAAGTGGCCTGCGGAGTCGCGATCAGGCCGCTTGAGCGACCAGTTCGAGTGCCTCTTCAGGCGCAATGTGACTCAAGCCCTGGTCCTCTGCGACCGGTTCGTAAGTGATCCGGCCGGCAGCTACGTTGAGCCCCTTCATGAAGCCCGGATCGGAGCGCAGAGCGCCGTGAACACCGAGATCTGCGAGCTTGAGGACGAACGGCATCGTCGCGTTCGTAAGCGCCCATGTACTGGTGATTGGGACAGCGCCGGGCATGTTGGCGACGCAGTAATGGGTCACGCCGTCGACGACGTAGGTCGGGTCGCTGTGGGTCGTCGCCTTCGATGTTTCGAAGCAGCCGCCTTGGTCGATTGCAACATCGACGATAACCGAGCCAGGCTTCATCAGGCCGAGCTGCTCGCGCGTGATCACGTGCGGCGCCTTGCCACCCTTAACGAGCACGGCGCCAACGACGAGGTCCATGTCGGGAAGGCGCTGCTCGATCTCAAGCGTCGAGGCAAAGCAGGTCGAAACGAGCCCCTTCATCAGCGGCTCAAGTTCGCGCAGGCGGTCGATGTTGCGGTCGTAGATGTAAACCTCGGCGCCCATTCCAACGGCGATGTCGGCGGCATTCTGGCCAACAACGCCACCGCCGATAACCATCACTTTGCCGGCGGCAACTCCGGGAACTCCGCCTAGCAGCAGCCCGCGGCCGCCGAGCGGCTTCTCAAGCATGAAGGCGCCAGCCTGGGTCGCGATCTTGCCGGCGATCTCGCTCATCGGCGCCAGCAACGGCAGCCGACCACCAGAGTCTTCAACCGTCTCGTAGGCGACGCAGGTGGCACCCGAAGCGACGAGACCGGCCGTCAGCTCAGGATCTGGCGCCAGGTGAAGGTAGGTGAAGAGAATCTGCCCGGGCCGCAACCGTGCTACCTCGGCGGGCTGTGGTTCCTTGACCTTGAGGATCATCTCGGCCTCAGCGAAGATGGCGTCGGCGTCCTTCAACATCTTCGCGCCCTGCTCGGTGTACTCCTCGTCGGTGATCGCCGAGCCCTCGCCCGCGCCCTTCTCGATCACGACGCTGTGGCCATGGGCGGTCAGTTCGCGGACGCCAGATGGCGTGATCGCAACGCGATACTCGTCGACCTTGACCTCGGATGGGATCCCGACCTTCATCAGAGACCCAACCGCGCGCTGGCGCCTTCGAGCACTGGCCGCAGAATCGCGCCGATCTCCTCGATCTGCTCGGGGCCGCTGATCAGCGGCGGAGCAAGCTGGATCACCGGGTCGCCACGGTCGTCCGAACGACAGATCAAGCCGTTTCGGTAGAGCTCTCCGGTGAGGTATCCACGGAGCAGGTCCTCGCACTCTTCGTCGTTGAAGGTCTCGCGCGTTTCGCGGTCCTTGACAAGCTCGATCGCCTGGAAGTAACCGGCGCCGCGGACGTCGCCGACGATCGGAATGTCGCGCATCGATTCCATCATCGCGCGCAGATGCGGCTCATTCTCGCGGACGTTCTCGATCACTCCTTCGTCCTCCATCGCTGCGATGTTCGCCAGCGCGACTGCCGAAGCCATCGGGTGCCCACCAAAGGTAAAGCCGTGAACGAACGAGTTGTTGCCGTCAAGGAACGGCTCCATCAGGCGGTCTGAAGCGATCATCGCGCCCATCGAGGCGTAGGCAGAGGTGAGGCCCTTGGCGGTCGTGATGATGTCGGGCTGGTAGTCGAAGCGCTGGGCGCCGAACCATTCGCCGAGGCGGCCCCAAGAGCAGATCACCTCGTCGGAGATCATCAGGCAGTTGTATTCGTCGCAGATCTCGCGCACGCGCTGGAAGTATCCGTCCGGAGGAACGAAGCAGCCGCCGGCGTTCTGGACCGGCTCGAGGATCACGGCAGCGACCGTGTCGGGGCCTTCAAACTCGATCCGCTCAACGATCGCTTCGGCGAGGTTCTCGGCTCCGTAGCCAGGTGGGAGGCGGTAAAGGTTGGTGTTCGGGACGTGGCAGCCGCCCGGCATCAGCGGCTCGTAAGGCTCGCGGCAGGATGTGAGGCCGGTCGCAGCAAGAGCGCCCATCGTTGTCCCGTGGTAGGCGATGTTGCGGGCGATCACCTTCGTCTTGTTCGGGTTGCCGGTCATCTTGTGGTACTGGCGAGAGAGCTTGAGAGCAGTTTCGACCGACTCGCCGCCACCGGAGGTGAAGAAGACGCGGTTTAGGTCGCCCGGGGCCAGCGAAGCGACCTTCGCTGCCAACTCGATCGATTTCGGGTGGGCGTAAGACCAGTTGGTGAAGAAGCCGAGCTCTTGTGCTTGGTCGGCGCCGGCCTGGGCGATGTCGGCGCGGCCGTGCCCAATGTTTACGCAATAAAGCGCGCTAAGCCCGTCGATGTAGCGGTTGCCATGGTCATCCCAGACGTAACAGCCGTCACCACGAACGATGATCGGAATCTCTTCGCCACGGTCGTAAGAACCCATCCGGCTGAAGTGGAGCCAGAGGTGCCGGTTGGCAAGCTCCTGCAGTTGTTCTGAGGTCATGCTGCTCGAGGTAGTAGCCATAGTGGCTCTACGTTACCGCCCGAGCCGGGTTTAGGTCGCGACTTGGCCGACGCGCGACGCCGGAATCAGCGCAGAAGCAACGATCACGAGCACAAATGCCAGCACTTGCACGAGCACACCGAGCAGGTCGGCAGGCATCGGATCACCGAAGACGAGGATTCCACCGGCGACGCAGGTGATGCTGCTGGCCGTTCCGGT
>WLNV01000061.1 GCA_009699615.1 Actinomycetota bacterium | reverse complement strand
GAGCGGTATGCCTTGACGAGCGGCTTGAGGTACTTGTACGCGCGGCGGTTCGGCTCATTCCCTAGGTAGAGGATGCCCCCAGGCAGCGTCATCGCCGCCATCTTGTCGACCAGCGCTTCGTAGTCAACTAAATGGTGAAGTACCGCGTTCTCCATAACGAGGTGAAAGCGCTCATCGGACGGGAAGCTGTAGAGGTCCCTCTTCTCAAACCGCCACATTGGAAATTGCTCCCGCGCGCGAGCCAGCATGCCTTCGGATACGTCGATGCCAAGAAGGTCAAGCTTGCGGCCTGCGAGGAAGTCTTCGAGGTACCCCGAGCCGCAACCAAAGTCGATCACCCGTGGCGTTCCGCCGAACGCGTCAAGCGCGGGGAAAACTTCCCGCTCGAAGAGGCCGCGAACCCACTCGAGCACATCATCAGAATGCCCTTCAAAGCGATCGTCGTAGTGACCAGCGATTGCATCGTGGTACGCCTCGTTGACCTGTGTTACATGGTCGCGATCGTGCATGTTTTCGGAGCCCACGGCGGGGAGTGTACTGTCATCTAGATCCCCTTGGGCACGTAGTATTTGCCGTGCGGGATCCAGAGATGACCTCATCAAGCGCTGAAACGAAAACTTGGCAAGGCAAGCGCGTGCTGGTCACCGGTCATACCGGTTTCAAAGGCTCGTGGCTAAGTCTCTGGCTGGATTCTCTCGGCGCGGAGGTCTCCGGGCTTTCAGATCAAGTGCAGCCAGCGCCAGCTCTCTTTGCCCAGGCCGATCTCGAACAGATCGTCGATCACAACGTCGCCGACGTTCGTGACGCCGAGGCCGTTCACGCAATCGTCGAGCGGGTCCAGCCCGATGTCGTCTTTCACCTCGCCGCCCAGCCCTTCGTTCGCCGATCTTTCCGCGAGCCGCTCGAGACTTACGAGACAAACGTGATGGGCACGGCCAACGTTCTCGACGGCGTCCGACGCGTCGGTGGAGTGCAGGCGGTCGTCGTCGTCACCTCCGACAAGTGCTACGACAACGATGAGCAGCAGCGCCCGTTCGTCGAGACAGATCCAATGGGTGGACATGATCCATATTCGAATTCGAAGGGCGCGGCGGAACTGGTAACCGACGCCTTCCGCCGCTCGTACTTCTCAGAGCCCGGCACCGCAAACATCGCTTCTGCCCGCGCAGGCAACGTGATCGGCGGCGGCGACTGGGGGGAGGACCGCCTCATCCCCGACATCATGCGCGCAGTGATGGCCGGCGAACCGGTGCAGATCCGCAGGCCTGACGCCGTCCGTCCATGGCAGCACGTCCTCAACCCGCTCAGTGGCTACCTGGTGCTTGCGCAGGCGCTGATCGAATCTGGCGAGCAGGCCGAAGCATGGAACTTCGGCCCCTCGGTCGACGACGCCAAGCCCGTTTCGTTCCTTGTCGAGCGGCTTGCTCAGCTCTGGCCCACACCGATTGAGTGGGAGATCGACAACGGCGACCACCCGCACGAAGCTCACTTCCTCAGCCTCGATTCGAGCAAGGCACGCGAGCTGCTTGGTTGGCGACCAGGGTGGGATCTAGAGGAAGGGCTTGGTGCGACTGTGGCGTGGTTCGAAGCGCTGCAATCCGGCAAGCCGATGCGGGTATCTACTCTCCGCCAAATCGAGGATTACACGCGTTCGCCCGCGTGAACCGCTGCCGCTTCGCTAGCCTTGCTCTGGTTAGCTGAGAGAACTTGAGCTTGTTTTACCAAGCGATAATTTATGGAACAGAATCCAATCCAATCCGAGCCTTTTGAAGATCTCTTCGTATTGGAGATGGCTAACAACCACTGGGGCGACCTTGATCGCGGAATGCGAATCATCAAGGACTTCGGTCAAGTTGTGCGCTTCAACAATGTTCGTGCCTCGATCAAACTCCAGTTTCGTGATCCAGACACTTTCATTCACAAGGACTTCCGCGATCGCGACGACATTCGATACGTCAAGAAGACGATTGCAACAACGCTGCAACGCGACGATTTTGCCCAGCTAACAGAGGCCGTTCGCCGCGCCGGTTGCATCCCGATGGCAACCCCGTTCGACGAGTCGTCGGTCGACCTCTGCCGGGAACTCAAGCTGCCGATGGTGAAGCTCGCCAGCTCAGATTTGAATGATTGGGTGCTGATCGAGAAGATCGCGACGCTGCGCGTGCCGGTGATCGCGTCGAGCGGTGGATCCTCGCTGAAAGACATCGACGACCTGGTGACCTTCTTCCGCAACCGCGAGATCCCGCTTGCACTCAACCACTGTGTTTCGCTCTATCCGAGCGAGGACACCGAGCTTGAGCTCAATCAGATCGACTTCCTGCGCCGTCGCTATCCGGGATTGACTGTTGGGTTCTCAACCCACGAGTACCACGACTGGACAAGTTCGATGCTTGTTGCGTACGCCAAGGGCGCGCGGACTTTCGAGCGTCACATCGACATCGATGATGGCGAGTACGACGTCTCCCCATACTGCTCGCTCCCGGATCAGATCGACGAATGGTTCAAAGCCTTCTGGAAGGTCAAGGAGATGTGCGGCGCTCCCGGCGTTGCGAAGCGGATTCCACCACAGCGTGAGGTTGACTATCTCGATGGCCTTGTTCGCGGCGTCTATGCCCGCCGCCCACTCGCAGCTGGTGAGGTTCTGACCGACGACGACATCTACCTCGCCGTCCCGCTGCTCAAGGGCCAGATCTCCTGCCGTGAGCTGATTGCTGGCGAGGAACTGGTGGCGCCGATCGCCGCCGACGCTCCGGTCATGGTCCAGGCCGTTGGCGGCCCATATGGCCGCAACCCGAGTCTGCGCGCCCAGATCGAAGCCCGCGGCCTCGAAGTCTGACCGGATGACCGATCGATCGCCGGTCAAGTACGCGGATCTGGTCGCCGACTGGCTCGTCGAGCTGGGGTATACGCACTGCTTCTTTGTTGCGGGCGGCAACATCATGCATCTGCTCTCGTCGGTGCGCTCGCGTTTCGTCTGCGTCCCGGTCGTGCATGAAACGGCCGCTGGCATCGCAACTGAGTACTTCAACGAGACTGCCGATGGGGCGAAGGCCTTCGCGCTGGTGACCGCTGGGCCTGGCGTGACGAATATTCTGACGGCGATGGCCGGGGCGTTCCTCGAGAGCCGTGAGCAGCTAGTGATCGCTGGGCAGGTCAAATCTTCCGATCTGGCAGGCCCCGAGCTGCGTCAGCGTGGGATTCAAGAGATCGACGGCGTGGCGATGACGTCACCGGTCGCAGTTGCCTCGCTCCGTGTTGAGCAGCCGCTCTCGCGAGAAGAGTTCTTCGGTGCGGTAGAGGTGGAAGGGCGCCAAGGACCCGTGTTCCTTGAGTTCTGCCTCGATGCGCAGGCTGCCCCGGTTGATCCTGCTGAGGCGCGCTTCAGCGCGCCGCTGGACGACCGCTCGACTACCACGGACGACAGCGCAATTGCCGCTGCCGCCGAGCAGATCGCTGCTCTGATGGCTGGCGCCGAACGACCTGTGTGGTTGGTCGGAGGCGGCGTTGGTAGGTCGGTCGCTTCTGCGCTCCGCACGCGCCTTGAGGCCCTTGGCGTCCCACTGCTGACGACCTGGAACGGTGCCGACCGGATCAGCGCCGACAACCCGTACTATTTCGGCCGTCCGAATACTTGGGGTCAGCGGTCGGCAAACATGATTCTCCAGCAGGCCGACTTGGTCGTTGCGCTCGGTACACGGCTCGGCCTTCAGCAGACCGGGTTCAACTGGCAGCAGTTTGCCCCCCTGGCTCATACCGTTCAAGTTGACATTGATCGCACGGAGCTTGAGAAAGGGCACCCGCAGATTGACGTCGCTCTCGAATTGGACGCAAACCGTCTGCTCGAACTGCTCTGTGGTCGTGAATATGCCAGCTACGAAAGCTGGGTCAACTACTGCCGCGAGGTTCGCGCAGCGCTCCCACTGATCGAAGCGAACACCTGCGGCGCCGGCTACGTTTCGCCTTACGAGTTCTACGAACAGCTTTGTGAGCTGTCGCGGGAAGACGACGTCTTCACCGTCTGCAGCAGCGGCGGTGCGAACTCGGTTGGGATGCAGATGATTGAGCCGTCCGGCTCACAAATCCTGATTGCCGACAAGGGCCTTGCGAGCATGGGATACGGCCTCTCGGGCGCGATTGGGGCGGCCTTCGCAGCGCCTCAGCGGCGCGTCTTACTGGTCGAGGGTGACGGTGGATTCGCGCAGAACTCGCAGGAGCTTGCAACGGTCGCTGTCAACAACCTCAACGTCAAGATCGCAATCTTCGATAACGCCGGCTATGCGTCGATCAAGATGACGCAGCTCAACTACTTTGGTGGCGAGTATCTCGGCTGCGATATCTCCTCCGGCCTTGGTTTCCCAAACTGGGAGGCGCTCTTCGCTGCCTACGGAATTCCGTGCGTCACGATCGACGATGCGGCCTTTTCGGATGGTGCTTTGGCTGCTGCGCTCGATCGCCCTGGGCCGATCGGAATCATTGTTCGCGTTGACCCTGAACAGACCTACTTTCCGAAGATCAGCAGTCGCGTAACCGAGAGCGGCTCAATGGAATCGAACCCACTCCACATGATGACGCCCGAGCTGCCTGACGAGATTCTCGCTCAAGTAGCCCGCTACCTTCCGGGCTCGTGACTAGCGCGACAATCGAGCGGCTGAGAGCAGTCGATCGCGTCGTCCTCCTCGGTGCAAACGGATGGTTTGGGCGGACGATGGTTGATCTGCTTGAAGAGGCCTATGGCGACGATCTAGCCGCGCGGACGGAGCTGTATGCACGTGGCGGACATCGACTGAGTTCATCTGCGAGGCGCGACCTCCGCGTATCACCGCTGAGTGAGCTTGGCAGCCTTTCAGCTCAGCCAGCGACGTTGCTGGTTGATTGCGCCTACCCAACCCAGGAGCAGGTAACAGCGCTTGGCCCCGAAGCGTATGTCGAGGTTGTCGGTGAGCTGCGCGAACAGCGGCGCGCGGCGCTTGAGCAGCTTCGGCCGGCGGCTTTCGTGTCGCTCTCCTCCGGTGCGGCGAAGCTCTTCACCGATGGCCTTCCAATGGCTGAGCGTACGCAGGTGTATGGCGAGATGAAGTGGCTCGATGAGAGGCAGATGCTTGAGCTTTGCCCTGAGCTGGGCGTGAGGCTTTGCATCGCGCGTGTCTACGCCGCTTCGGGCCCTCACATGACGAAGGCGTCGAGCTACGCACTCGGTGACCTCATCGAGCAGGCTCGCGCTGGCGGCGCTATTGAGATACGCGCACCGCATCGGGTCATGCGTTCCTACACGCTGGCCGCGGACACGTTGGAGCTTGCCGTGCTCGCCTCGTTAGGCTCCGCGCCCGAGCGGCCGGAACTGTTCGAGACAGGCGGCGAGCAGGTAGATCTCGCGGAGCTGGCCCGCCGGGTTTCTCTCGTCGTCCGTGGTGAGGAGCCGGAGTTGCTGCTTGCCGAGCCCGATGGAAGCGCTGACGACGTTTACTTAGGTGATCCGGTGCGCATCACTCAGTTAGCTGAGATGCACGGCCTTGCGCTCACAGATCTCGATGAACAGATCCTCAGGACGGCTGAGAATGGCTGAAGGGCTGCGATGGGATGTCGTCCTATTCGACCTCGATGGGACGATCATTGACCCCTTCGACGGAATCGCCGACGGTGTCCGCAAGGCATTCGCTGAGGTTGGCGAGCCCGCGCCCGCGGATGAGAGAATCCGCGGTTGGATCGGCCCACCGATCGGAGAGACGCTCGCGGCGGAACTCGGCCACCTTGGCCCTGACGCCGTAGCGACCGCGCTTGCCACATTCCGTCAGTCGTACGACAACGGTGGCGCGCAGAGCGCGACGCTCCACAGCGGGATGCGTGACCTGATCGTCTCACTCCACGACGCTGGGGCCTACGTCGCCGTAACAACGATGAAGCCACGGCGCGTAACTGAAGTGATCCTTGAGCAGCACGACCTGCGCGCGTCGTTGGATGGCGTGTTCGCTCCGACCGCGAATCAAGCTTCGTCAGACAAGTCTGCGCTAGTGGCAGAAGCGTTGATCGATGCGCGCGCTGCGGGGGTTAGAGAGACAGGTGGGGTCGTAGTCGGCGACCGAGCGGAGGATCTGCGGGCCGCTCGCTTGAATGCCCTCGCTGGCATTGGCGTTGCGTGGGGTTTCGGCGCAGCGGCTGAACTTCTGCAAGAACGTCCATTTGAAGTCGCAACTTCACCGCTGGAATTAGCCACCATTTTGGGGGTCGGTAAGGTCTAAGAATATGGAAACCGTGCAACGCAAACTTATCTCGGTAGTGATTCCCGCCTTCAACGAAGAGGCGAACATCCAGCAGCTTTCGGAGCGCCTCGCCGCGGTGTTCGACAATGAACCGAAATACGATTTCGAGGCGATCATTGTTGAGAATGGCTCGGTTGATAAGACGTTCGAGCAGTCCGTCGCTGCTCGCGATAGGGATCCGCGCTTCAAGGTTCTCCAGCTCTCGCGGAATTTTCGGATGGACGGCGGCCTGACGGCCGGCCTAGCCAACACCAGCGGCGATGCGGCCGTCCTAATGGCTGCAGATCTGCAGGACCCGCCCGAACTGATTCACAAGTTTCTGCGCAAGTGGGAGGAGGGCTACGAGATCGTCTATCAGATCGTCACCGACCGGAAGGGCACCGGCCCGATCAGGCGGATGAACTCCCAGCTCTTCTACTGGATCGCCGGCATGATGACCGATGGCCGAATTCCCCGTAACGTCAGCGACTTTCGGTTAGTCGACCGAAAGGTCTACGAGACAGTCAATGTGATGGAGGAACGCAACCGGTTCGTCCGCGGGCTCTTCGCGTGGGTCGGTTTCTCATCGATTGGTATCGAAGCTGAGCGTGCTCCTCGCACCGGCGGCGTCTCCGGCGCGCACACATTCGGCGTGATCGATCTGGCCTTCAAGGGCATCTTTGCCCACTCCTATAAGCCGCTCCGGCTGATCTCGCTCTTTGGCCTGACGCTCAGCGCGCTCTCATTCCTCGCGATCATCCTTTTCGCGATCCGATTCCTCGTCGATGGAGTGCCGTTCGCTGGATTCGGGACGATCGTCTGCCTCTTCCTGCTGATGTTCGGCTTCCTCTTCACGATGCTCGGCATCGTCAGCGAATACGTCGGTCTGATCTATGAAGAAGTGAAGCAGCGGCCCAACTTTGTGGTGCGAACCAAGGTCGGGCTTGACGACGACTAGTCCGCTGAAGGCGGCTCAGTTACCTTCAGGCCGAGCGCCAGTGACGTCGCCCCGATAGGGCTGTAACGACCTGACGGGAGAACCATCTCGTCGAGCACTCTGCGCTCGTCGGCGTCGATCGCCTCGTCGAAGTAAAGAAGATCTCCGCGTTTTAGCATTGGCGAAAGTACCCGCCACGCTTCCGCGGTCGGCTCATAGAGATCGAGGTCGAAGAGAACCAGCCACTGAGCATCAGCTGCAGCCGCGAGGTCAACGTCGCTAAGCGTGTCTTCGACATCGCCCACGTGCCAGGTTAAGCGCGGGTCCTCAATCTCGGGAGTCTGCCCGCCTGCATCAAATTCCCCGGCGGGGAGTCCGCGCCACCCGCGGGGAAGGCCGGTAAAGCGATCAAACCCGTGCCACTCAACGTCTGCGCGCTTAAGCATCGTGAGCCAGTGCTCGGTGGCGTAACCCCACGCGACGCCAAATTCAAGTACGAACAGTGGCCGCGTCGGATCAAGATGCGATGACATTTGCTGCCACAGTTCCTCGCGCTTCCAGAAGAGCTTTACGGTCTCATCAAATGATGCTGACTGCCATCGCACAAAGCTTGCAACATCCCCAGCGTTAACGAGCTTGTCGGCCAGCGATGGAATACGGCGGACTACGCGTGCTGCGATCCCGTGCAGAACAATTGCCGATTGCGGCATCTCAAGGGCGTTGCGCATCTCGTGTTCTTCTTTAGGCATACGGTGGATTCTCCAATAGGGGTGTGTTGGTGAATTGTGGCCTACTTACAAGTGTCGTGCAGGACCTCGAGCATGAAGTCAATCTGTTGATCGCCGAGGCCGGGGTAGACGCCGATCCAGAAGACGTTCTCCATTACGAAGTCGGAGTTCGTTAGTTCGCCAACGACGCGGTGTTCGATCTTGCTGTAGGCCGGCTGCCTCAGCAGGTTGCCGCCAAACAG
>WLNV01000060.1 GCA_009699615.1 Actinomycetota bacterium | reverse complement strand
GACGCTGCTCTTCTACATGTCCGAGGAAGCCCAGGAAGGTCGCGACGCCTACGTCGAGAAACGCAAGCCCGATTTTTCGAAGTTCCCAAAGCGGCCTTGATTTTGTGACCACCGAACGGACGCAGAGACACCCCGGGGCACTCTCCGGCTTGCAGATCTGGCTGATGGCGGCGCGACCACGGACGCTCCCAGCCGCCGTTGCTCCAGTCTTGGTCGGGACCGCCTTGGCTTGGACCGTCGGCCCGCTCGATTGGTTCGCGTTCGCCGCCGCCGCTCTTGGCGCGCTCTTCATCCAGGTGGGTACCAATCTTTCCAACGATTACTCGGACGCCCGCCGTGGGGCCGACACTGAGGAGCGACTTGGGCCGGTGCGCGTGACGGCAGGCGGCCTCGTCCCGCCCAAGCAGGTGCTAGTCGCCACCTACGCCAGCTTCGGCGCGGCGGTTCTCTGCGGCGTCTACCTGATCATCATTGCGGGCCCCGTGTTGTTGCTGATCGGCGGCGCTTCGATCCTCGCTGGCGTGCTCTATACCGGCGGGCCGCGACCCTACGGGTATGAAGGCTTGGGCGAAATATTCGTCTTCACCTTCTTCGGCATCGTGGCTGTGACCGGCTCCTATTTTGTCCAGCGTCAAGCGCTTGAGTGGGAGGCATTTGTGCTCGCCGTCCCTGTCGGGCTGCTCGCGTCGGCGATTCTTGTTGTCAACAACGTGCGCGATCTCGAGACAGACCGCCGGGCCGGCAAGCGGACGCTCGCAGTCAGGCTCGGAAGAACCAAGACTCGCGTCCTCTTCGCCATGATGATCGCCCTCGCCTACCCGACAGCCCTGCTGCCATCGATCTTCGGCCCATTCAACGCTTGGCCGGCGCTCACGCTGCTGACGATCCCGATAGCCGTGGCGCTCGTCCGGACAGTCCGCACACACACCGACGGGCCAACGCTGAACACCGCGCTTGCGAAGGCAGGTGTGCTTGAACTGACATTCTGCCTGCTGCTGACAATCGGGCTGCTGCTGAACCAACAATGAAGGCCGACCTCGAACGGATTTCGCTGACGATGAGCGAACCGCTTGTCAGCGCGAACGAGACGATCGACACGCGTGAGCTGATGCTGATCTGCTTGACAGGTGAACACGGCCTGATCGGGTGGGGCGAGGCGGCGCCTCTTCAAGCTTTCGACGGCGTCAGTGACGAACGCTGCCTCGGCGCCCTACAGCGACAACTGGCCGCGATTCAGGCAGCGCCACAGAACGCCACCGGCGCTGAGCTGCTCGAAGCGGCGCGGAACGCCGACCCGTTGCCGCAAGCTCTGGCGGCAGTCGACACGGCGCTGTGGGACCTGGCCGGCCAGCGCGACGGCGTACCGCTCGCGACGCTGCTGGCGGCCGAGCCGCTAGCGCGCGTGGCAGTCAATGCCGTGATCGGCGCCGATGACCCAGCCGATGCCGCGTATCAAGCAACCGCGGCCGTTGCGGCCGGGTTTCGGACGCTCAAGGTGAAGGTCGGGACCGAGGGCGACGTTGAGCGCCTCGAGGCGATCCGAGTCGCCGTCGGCCCCTCAATCGCTATCCGAGTCGACGCCAATGGTGCCTGGACCGTCGAAGAGGCGCAAGAGATGCTGGCGGCGCTGGAACCGTTCGGACTCGAACTCGTCGAGGAGCCGGTCAGTGGGATTGAATCCGTACGTGAGCTACGAGAGCTGGTGGATGTCCCGATCGCAATCGATGAAAGCTCCACCGAAGATGGAGCGATCGCTGGCGGCATCGCGCAGCTCGTCTGTCTCAAGCTCGGACGATCCGGTGGGATCTCGGCCCTCCTCGCGCAGGCTGCACTGGCGCGGAGCGGTGGAGCCGAGGTTTACGTGGCTTCAATGCTCGACGGGCCTATTGGGATCGCGGCTGCTCTCCATGCTGCTGCGGCCCTCCGCATCGACATGCCCTGTGGGCTTGCGACGCTCGAACGCTTCGATGGCCTCGACGGCGGATTGCTCGCGCCAAGCGACGGGGCAATCACCGTCCCGCTGGGGCCTGGCCTTGGCATCGGCCCTGCCGAGGCCTGAAAACGTCTTAGAAGAGCTTTGCGAGCGCGTCCGGCGCAATCCTTGGAAGAGCGTGGCCAGCGCTGGGGACGATCACCACCTCGCTCTCTTTGATCGCGCTTCCGAGCCTCTCTGCAAGCGCGACGTAGCGCGGGTCGAGCTCTCCTGCAACGACCGTCGTCGGCGTCGCGATTTCGTCCAAGCGGTCCCAGAGAGGCGCCATTCGTCCAACACTCAAAGCGCGCAGCGCGGATGCAAGGTCAACGGGTTGGTTTCGCTCGATTGCGCGCCGCGCAGCCGCGTTCACTTCCGGCGGATCATCGCTGAAGAGAGGCCCGGCTAGCCAATCCTCCGCGAAGCGATCGATCGAGTCGGTTTCGATCCGGTCGGCGAGTGCAAGGTCGGCGTCAAGCCGCTCCGATCGTTCGGCGTCGTCGTCGATTCCAGCCGTTGTCGAGATCAGCACCAGACGTTCGACCCTCTCTGGGGCTGCGAGCGCAAGTTGGAGCGCTATCCGCCCGCCGAGTGAGTACCCGGCGAGGGTAAAGCGCGGTGGTGCAGCGGCCAGCAGATCCTCAACGCAGAGTTCGAACGAGATCGGGCGAAGTGCGGCATTCTGGCCGTGTCCTCTCAGGTCAATGGCTAGCGGCCGGTAGCGTTCGCGGTCAATCGAGTTGCCGAACGCGTCCCAGCTGGCCGCCGAGCCAGCAAACCCGTGTAGAAGTAGAACCGTATCCATCAGCAGACCCCATCATGACCAACGACAACGACAGCCACCTGCTGCTTCGCGCGTTCTGCGATGAACTCGCGCGCTGCGGTGTCGCCGGCGCGGTCACCTCGCCTGGATCACGCTCGACTCCTCTCGTCGCTGCGCTGACCGCCGATGGCGGCTTCCCTGTCTACTCGCAGATAGACGAGCGTTCGGCAGCGTTCTTCGCACTCGGCCTCGCGAAGGCAACCGGCCGGCCGGCCGTCCTCGCCTGCACCTCCGGAACCGCTGCAGCGAACTACCTTCCCGCTGTGATCGAGGCCTACGAGGCTCGCGTGCCGTTGATCATCTGCACATCGGATCGTCCTCCCGAGCTGCGCGATGTCGGGGCTGGTCAAACGATCGACCAGATCAAGCTTTACGGCGACAACGTCCTCTCATTCACCGAAGTCGGCGTCGATCAGTTGAACGCCCGGACCTCGCGCTGGATTCGCTCACTCGCCTGCCGTGCAATTTGGACGTCGCTCGGGCAGCGTCGTGGCCCGGTTCATCTCAACTTCCCGTTCCGCGAACCTTTGCTGCCGCCGTCTCCGCTCTCCGAACCGACCCCGTTCGAGGTTGGTCGTGACGACGGCCGGCCGTGGACGGCACGGGTCGACTCGTTCGGCGACGCGGTTGTCGCGGTCGACATGTTGGCCCCAATTGTCGCCGCGGCACCAAAGGGAGTGATCGTCGCTGGACGCGTAGAGGGCGCTCTCAACGGTCCCCGTCTGGCTGCGGCGGTGGCGGCTTTCAGCGCAGCCAGCGGCTGGCCCGTTCTCGCCGACCCGCTTAGCGGCGCGCGAGCTGGAGTCCATTCGATCGCCCATTACGACGCGCTGCTACGCGCCGCGCCGCTCGCGCTGAGCGCCCAGCCGACGGCCGTCCTTCGGTTCGGCGACATGCCGAC
Organism: Actinomycetota bacterium; assembly: GCA_009699615.1. GTDB lineage: Bacteria > Actinomycetota > Thermoleophilia > Solirubrobacterales > Solirubrobacteraceae > F1-60-MAGs163. The sequence continues at coordinate 4,549 of WLNV01000060.1, read as the reverse complement.
CTCCAAGCCGCTGCGGACCTGGCTGGAAGCTCTGGGGGCCGTTCAGGTCGTAATCGATCCTGAGATGGTTTGGCAGGACCCTGCGGCCGGGGTTGATCTCTCTCTCAACGCGCAACCAGCCGCGGTACTTAAATTGCTCGCAGCGAAGTGCACTATCGGCGACCCGTCATGGGCTGCAGGCTGGCAGCAGGCCGACGCGTTCGCCAACGAAGCGATCGACGAGGTGCTCGGCAACGCGCTGACTGAACCGGCGATATCGCGCCAACTAGGTGGGCAGCTTCCCGACGACGCAACGCTCGTTGTCGCGTCGTCGATGCCGATTCGCGACGTTGAGTCATTCTTCCCGAACCGTTCGCGGCCGTTGCGCGTCCTCGCCAACCGAGGCGCGAACGGAATCGATGGCACGATCGCCACCTCTTATGGGGTCGCTGCCGCCAGCGATGGCCCGACCGTCCTGCTGATCGGCGACGTCGCATTCGCGCATGACATCGGCTCACTACTCAGCGCTCGCCGGCTGGCGGCGCCTCTGACAATTGTCCTAATAGACAACGCGGGCGGCGGCATCTTCGACTTCCTCGAGGTGTCGGAGCACGAACGGTTTTACGAACAGCACGTGTTGACGCCGACCGGCCTTGACGTGGCTGGCACCGCAACGGCTTTCGGCCTTCACCTGCTCGAGGTCACGACGCTCGACGAATTCGCGGCGGCCCTGGCCTACGGCCTCAACAGCGACGGAACTCAGTTGCTGCACGTGCGAACAGACCGCGCGCTCAACGTCGCGCTGCACGCAGAACTTTGGACGGCAGTTGCTGCAGCGCTCGCGCGCTAAGAGGCAAGCACTGGCAGCAGCGCAGCGAGCTTGACCTCGGTCTCGGCGAGCTCCGCGGCCGGATCGGAACCGCTGACAACGCCGACACCGGCGTAGCAGCGAGCGACCTCGCCACCAAGCAGTGCGCAGCGGAGCGCCACGCAGAACTCGCCATCGCCGTTGAGGTCGGTCCACCCGACAGGCCCGGCGTACCAACCACGGTCTAGGCCCTCTAGGGCGGGAATCAGCGGGCCAGCGACGTCGTGAGGCTCGCCGCCGACGGCAGGAGTCGGATGAAGTTGCCCGACCAGCTCAATCACGCTGATCTGATCGCGCAGTTGTGCGCGGATCGGTGTCGCGAGGTGCTGGATGTTCGCCATCTGCGCGATCACTGGTTCGTCCGGTGCCGTGACCCAAACGCTCAGCGGTTGGAGCTGTTGAACGATCCTGCGGACGACGATCTGCTGCTCCTCCCTGTCCTTCGCCGATCGAAGCAGCTGCTCGCCGAGGTGGCTGTCTACGGCCGGATCGGCGCTGCGCCGTGTCGAGCCTGCGAGCGCCAACGTCGTCGCTCTCATGCCCTCGCGTCGTACAAGCAGTTCGGGACTAGCTGCCACGAGCGTTTGCTCGCCTCGTCCAACGGCAAAGACATGGCAGCCGCCGAAAGCCTCCCGGACTACGCCAAGGATCGCCGCGGCCTGGAACGGCTGCGCCGCGTGAATCTGCACCTCGCGGGCCAGCACGATCTTTTCCAGCTCGCCGGCCTGGATGCGGCCAACGGCGTGCGCGACGGCCTCCTCGTAGTGCTCTGGAGGCATCGTTCCGACGACGCGGCTCTGTTGTGAAGGATCCGGGTCGAGGAGTGGCAACGGGCGGTAACGGAGACTTGCCGCCCTCGCGCAGAGGCTGTCAGTGACTTGGCGCGGATCGTCATCGGCGCCGACAACGGCGCTGAGAGTCATTGACGACTCGGCCCCGCGGCGACTGATCGACAGCTCCGGAAGCACCAACGATGCCGGGGCGAAGCCAATCCAGTGCGGCGCTTTGCCACCGTCGTCTGAGAAGCCGAAGCCGCCCACAGCTACAGGACCGGTCGCCTTCTCCCCTCCCGGCGCGTCGCAGTGTGCGCTGCGCGCTAGTGATCCCCAGCGGCGAGCAGTCTCTTCGAATCGCTCTGGACCGGATGCTTCGAGTAGGTGAGCACAACCAAGGGCTGCCAACGCCGCGCCGTCCTGCTCGGGCTGCTCAAAGCAGAACCACGGCTCCTCCCCCTGCCTAGATGCAACAACGACCGCAGACGGATCGGTCGCCGCTGGCAGCGGAACTGTAACGGCCGCCAATACGCCGCTTTCGCGACCACGGCGGGCTTCTTTGACGGCCGCCTCGACGTGCGTTCGTAGCCGTTCCGCGTCGGCGGTGCTCAGTGCAAACGCGGAGCGAGAGTCGCTGCCGGTCTTAGTCGTTCGTTCCATTGGCCGGTCAGGCAGCCTCGTGGACTGCGTTCCGCTCAGGTCTCGTCGCGGCCGCGAGCGATCGCGATCTCGCCGGTTCGCATCATCTCGACGAGGCCGAACGGCTTCAGCATCTCGTCGAACGCGGTGATCTTTTCTGTCGTTCCAGTGACCTCAAAGATCACTGATTCCTTGCTGACGTCAACGACCTTGCCGCGGAAGATGTCACAGATCTGCATCACTTCTGCGCGCTGCGGACCATCAACTGTCACCTTGAAGAGCGCGAGCTCGCGAGCCAAGCTGTCTCCCGGCTCGAGGTCGCGGATCTTGATCACATTGACCAGTTTGTGAAGCTGCTTCGTGACTTGATCGATCGGGTGAACTGCGCCGTCAACCGTCAGCGTAATCCGCGAGATCGCGTCGTCGTCGGTTGGCCCGACTGCCAGCGTGTCGATGTTGAACCCGCGCCTTGTGAAAAGCCCGGCGACGCGCGTCAGGACGCCCGGCTTGTTCTCGACCAAGATCGAGAGGACGTGCTTGCGACCGCTGCGAACGCCAACACTGGCGTGCAGCTCGTCGAGGCTCAGCGTCTCTGATGTACCGCCGTCGGCGTTCATCATCCCACCATGTCCCGAGCCGGCATTCCGGGCGAGATCATCGGGTAGACATTCTCTTCTTCGGTAACGCGAACATCGACGACGACCGGACCGGGGGTCGCGATAGCCGCACGGATGTCGTCAACCAGGGTGCTCTTGTCGGTCAGGCGAATACCGGTCGCCCCGTAGGCCTCAGCGAGCTTCACGAAGTCGGGGTAGTCGCCCATGTCAACGTGCGAGTAGCGCTTATCCCAGAACAGCTCCTGCCATTGGCGGACCATGCCGAGGCAGCCGTTGTTCATGATCAGGACCTTGACGGCGATCCCCTCCTGCGAACAGGCAGCCAGCTCCTGCATGTTCATCTGGATTGAACCGTCACCGGCGATCAAGACGACGTCCTGATCCGGGCAACCAACCTTGGCTCCCATCGCGGCAGGAAGGCCGAAGCCCATCGTCCCGAGGCCACCCGAGTTGATCCAACGGCGGGGTTCAGGGAAGTGGTAGTACTGCGCCGTCCACATCTGGTGCTGGCCGACGTCGGAGCAGATGATCGCGTTTCCGCCGGTCGCCTCGTAGACCGCTTCGACCATGTATTGCGGACGAATTTCGCTATCGGTCGTGTCGCTGTACCCGAGCGGGAACTTCTCCTTCCAAGCGTCGATCCGCGAAAGCCACTCGTCGAGCCTCGCCGAGTCTGCGCCAAGTGCGCGGTACTCCGACGTGAGGTGAGGCAGGACCGACTTGACGTCGCCAACGATCGGGATGTGCGCCGGTACGTTCTTGGAGATCTCGGCCGGGTCGACATCAATGTGGATGAACTTTGCGTTCGGAGCGAACTCGTCAAGCTTGCCCGTGATGCGGTCATCGAAACGAGCACCGATCGCGCAGATCAGGTCGGCCTCATCCATCGAGTAGTTGGCCGTGCGGGTGCCGTGCATGCCGAGCATGCCGAGCCACTGCGGGCCTTCCGACGGGAACGAGCCGAGGCCCATCAGAGTGCTCGTGACGGGAAAGCGATCGCTCGCTGCGAGAGCGCGAAGCTCCTCGGAAGCATTGCCGAGTACGACGCCACCGCCAACGTAAAGAACCGGCCGCTTGGCCGCAGCGAGCGCTTTGGCTGCCTGACGGATCTGCTTGGCGTTGCCCTCAACGTTTGGCTGGTAACCGGGCAGCGAAACCTCTGTTACCGGTTCGTAGTCGATCTCGGCACGCGAGATGTCGACTGGGATGTCGACGACAACAGGCCCTGGACGACCGCTGCGGGCAATGTAGAACGCTTCGTGAATCGTCCGCGGGATGTCATTCGCGTCGGTGACCATGAACGAGTGCTTGACGCCCGGCATCGTGATGCCGATCGTGTCGGCCTCTTGGAAGCCGTCGGTGCCGAGCAGGTCACTGCGAATCTGACCGGTCATGAAGACAACCGGGACCGAATCCATCATCGCGTCGACGATCGGCGTGACGAGATTGGTAGCTCCCGGCCCTGAGGTTCCGAAGGCGACGCCGACCTTGCCTGTCGCCTTGGCGTAGCCCTCAGCAGCGTGTCCGCCGCCAGCTTCGTGGCGCACAAGGATGTGCTTGATCTCCGAGTCGACGAACGCGTCGTAGGTCGGCAGGTTGGCTCCCCCAGGGAGCCCGAAAACGACCTCGACGCCCTCAGCCTTGAGGCATTCCATGATTGCGTCTACTGCGCG
>WLNV01000006.1 GCA_009699615.1 Actinomycetota bacterium | reverse complement strand
CTTGAACTGTGCCGCCGCAGCGTCGTCCTCGGCCTCGTCGTAGGCGCGTGCGAGCCGCATGGCCAGCACGGTTGCGGCTTCGGCCTCCAAGGCCAGATCTGCGAGCACGTTCGTCATCAGCGGCTGGTCGATCAGCTGTTTGCCGAAAGCGGCGCGGTGCGCTGCGTGCCAGGTTGCTTGGGCGACGGCGCTGCGCATTCCGGCAGCGCCTCCGAGGACGCAGTCAAGTCGCGTGTGGGCGACCATCTCGATAATTGTCGGAACGCCGCGGCCGGGCTCGCCGACCATCCGCGCGATCGCGCCGTCGTACTCAACTTCGCTCGAGGCGTTGGAGCGGTTGCCAAGCTTGTCCTTAAGTCGCTCGATGCTGATCCTGTTGCGCGAGCCGTCAGGCATGATTCGCGGCATCGCGAAGCAGGAGATCCCTTCCGGCGCCTGGGCGAGGATCAGGAAGAGATCGCTCATCGGCGCCGAGCAGAACCACTTGTGCCCGGTGATTTTGTATTCGGCGCCAGGGCCGCCGCCATTGGTCGCCTTAGCGGTCGTCGTGTTGGCGCGCACGTCGGAGCCGCCCTGCTTCTCGGTCATCGCCATGCCGCAGATCGCAGAGCCCTTCTCGGCCGCCGGTACCGATGCCGGGTTGTAGCTCGTCGAGGTAAGCAGCGGCTCCCATTCGGCGGCCAGCTCCGGCTGCGCGCGCAGCGCCGGAACAGCGGCGAAGGTCATCGTGGTTGGGCAGGCGAAGCCGGCCTCGGCCTGAGTTGCCGTTATGAAGAGCGCTCCGCGGGCGACGTTCGAACCCTGCTCATCGCTGCGCCATGGCAGCGCGTGCAGCTCGTCGCGAATGCCGGCAGCCATCAGGCGGTGCCACGACTCGTCGAAGGTCACTTCGTCGACACGCTGGCCGTAGCGGTCGAATCGGTCCAGTACCGGCGGCCGCTCATTTGCCAGTTCGCCCCATTCGATCGGCTCGCCGCCCCAGAAGCGGCCAACCTCGCTCGCCCGTTCGCTCGCCCAGCCGCCGCCTTCGCGCTGGAGTGCCTCAACGAGCGGCAGGTTGTCCTCAAACAGGTTGCGACCGCGGAGCGGTGGGGGCTGGTTGGTTACCTGATGAGTAGCCATTAGTGAAGAGGGTACGCCGACCTGCGCGGTTCGACCGTGCCGCTGGCCGCCGCGGCCCTTGACTAGCCTCTGGCCTACAAACACAGAAAAAGGACGCGATGTCGAAGATTCAGGTTAAGAACCCCGTAGTTGAGCTGGATGGCGACGAGATGACGAGAATCATCTGGAAGTTCATCAAAGAGCAGCTGATCCTTCCCTACCTCGACATCGACCTTAAGTACTTCGACCTTGGGATCGAAAGCCGTGACGCGACCGACGATCAGATAACGGTTGACGCCGCCAACGCGATCAAGCAACACGGTGTGGGCGTCAAGTGCGCGACGATCACCCCGGATGAGGACCGCGTCGAAGAGTTTGGCCTCAAGCAGATGTGGCGCTCGCCAAACGGGACGATCCGCAACATTCTCGGCGGCGTGATCTTCCGCGAGCCGATCGTGATCAGCAACGTGCCGCGGTTGGTCCCGAGCTGGACGAAGCCGATCGTGATCGGCCGCCACGCATTCGGCGATCAATACCGCGCGACCGATCTTGTGATCCCGGGCGAGGGGACGCTGACGATGACCTACACGCCGAAGAACGGCGACGAGCCGATCGAGCTTGACGTCTACGACTTTCCGGGCGGCGGCGTCGCGATGGCGATGTACAACCTTGATGACTCGATCCGCGACTTCGCTCGCGCCTGTCTGCGCTACGGCCTCGATCATTCGATGCCGGTCTACCTTTCAACAAAGAACACGATCCTGAAGGCCTACGACGGCCGCTTCAAGGACCTCTTCGAAGAGATCTTTCAGGCCGAATTCAAGACCGATTTCGACGCCGCTTCGATCACTTATGAGCACCGCCTGATCGACGACATGGTCGCCTCGGCACTGAAGTGGGAGGGCGGCTACGTATGGGCTTGCAAGAACTACGACGGCGACGTGCAGTCAGACACCGTCGCTCAGGGCTTCGGCTCGCTGGGGCTGATGACGAGCGTGCTGATGACGCCTGACGGCAAGACGGTCGAAGCCGAAGCTGCTCACGGCACCGTCACGCGCCATTACCGCAAGCACCAGCAGGGGCAGCCGACCTCGACAAATCCGATCGCCTCGATCTTCGCTTGGACGCGCGGCCTGCAAGCGCGAGGTCGGATCGACGAAACGCCGGAAGTCGTGGCCTTCGCCGAGCGCCTCGAGCAGGTCTGTATCGAGACCGTCGAGGCGGGGTTGATGACGAAGGATCTCGCTCGCCTGATCGGGCCCGAGCAACCGTTCCAGACGACCGAGGAGTTCCTCGCTTCTGTCGACGAGCGGCTACAGCTGGCAATGGCGTAGGCCGATCCGATCTGTGACCGAGCGCACTCCGGCGCGCCTCGCGCCTCGCTAGCGTCTCCGAAAGAGTTTCCAACGGTCATTCAAGGGAGAACAAGTGATGAGCAGTCCGACAAAGATTACGGTTACGGGAGCCGCAGGCCAGATCGGTTACGCGATCCTTTTCAGGATTGCTTCGGGTCAGCTGCTTGGCCCCGATCGCCCGGTCGAGCTTCGCCTGCTTGAGATCACACCGGCGCTCGGCGCCGCTGAGGGAACCGCAATGGAGCTGCTCGATTGCGCCTTCCCGCTGCTCAGCGGGATCGAGATCAGCGACCGGCCTGAAGAGGCCTTCGACGGCGCCAACATCGCCTTCCTAGTTGGCGCCCGCCCGCGCACCAAAGGGATGGAGCGAGGCGACCTGCTGGAAGCGAACGGCGGCATCTTTGCGCCTCAGGGCAAGGCAATCAATGACAACGCTGCGGACGACATCCGCGTTCTGGTTGTCGGCAACCCTGCCAACACCAATGCCCTTATCGCAATGAGCAACGCACCCGATGTTCCTGCCGAACGCTTCACGGCGATGACGCGACTTGACCACAATCGCGCGATCGCACAGCTGGCGAGCAAGACAGGCATGCCGGTCTCCGAAATCAAGCGGATGGTTATCTGGGGCAACCACTCGGCGACGCAGTACCCGGACATCAGCTACGCGACGATCGGCGGCAAGCCGGCAGCCGATGTGATCGACGACCACGTCTGGTTCGAGGATCAATTCATCCGCCGCGTGCAGCAGCGTGGCGCAGAGGTGATTGAGGCACGCGGCTCTTCCAGCGCGGCGTCGGCGGCCAACGCCGCGATCGATCACATGCACGATTGGGTCGGCGGTTCGGCTGAGGGCGACTACGTCTCGATGGGGATTCCGTCCGACGGCTCCTACGGCGTTGACGAGGGAATCATCAGCTCATTTCCCGTCGTCTGCAGCGGGGGCAGCTACCAGATCGTTCAGGGCCTCAAGGTTGAGGACTTCTCACGCCGGCGCATCGACGCCAGCGTCAAGGAGCTGACCGAAGAACGCGAGGCTGTAACGAAAATGGGCCTGCTCGGCTGAGCAGACCCATAGTCACCGCACGAGCTTCCGCTGGGGACTCAGCGCGGGTACCAGCCACGACCCTTCTTGCGGACGAGGCCTTCCTTCTCGAGGCTTGGAAGCACGCGGTAGAGATAGTTCTGCTTGATCCCCATCTCCTTCGCGATCTCCGGGATCGTGACGCCTGGCGAGGCCTTGACGAGTGTCAATGCCTCCTTGTCGCGCGTGCCTGAACCCTTCGGACGCCCGCGGCGCCCGCCGCCCTTGGCCTTGCTCGCGCCTGCGCCGCTGCGTCGCGGCGACTTCTTTGCCGTGCGCGCGGCCGGTGCTTTGCGGTTGGAGCTGCCTGCGCCGACCGAGCTGAGCGCTTCTACGGCGGCATTGAGCCGGTCGTACTCCTCTACCGCCGGCCGGAGCTCATTGAGGCGGGATTCCATCTCCTCGCGCTTCTGATCTACAAAGTCTGCCATTGCGTTTCTCCTGAGTCATTTGCGGAAACTACGTATACCGCTTCAAAGTAGCAAAAGCGATCACCGGATCCGACCAACCCATCTACTTTTTCTAACGGTATTGACTTGCTGGCGCGACTCTTAAGTAGAAATGCGCTGTAACTGTTTCAGTGATTCCAGCGCTTCGCTCTCGGGTAAATCGCCAGCGATTGCGCGCTGGGCGACGCGGCCAATGATTCCCATTGGCGGAAAGAACTCATTCCGGTAGTGGAACAGCGTGCCGCCGTCTTTGGCCTCCAGTCGATACACGGTCTCGGCCCGAGAGCCCGCCGGTCCGCGCCCGCTCCACGTCGCTAGGTGTGGCTCGTCGCAGGCAACGAGTTCCCACCTCACCTTCAGCGGGGCTCCGCGAAGCTCCATTGTTTGAACCATCGTGAATCCGAGCCGCGCCGGTCCGTCATCGCATTCGTTCAACTTGCGGTGGATCGTCACCCAGTCGCCGAGTCGCTGGGGGTCGAGCGCGACCTTCCAGACCTGCTCTGGCGGTGCGTCGATCTGGATCTCTGCCGTGACTGCTCCCATGTCTGCTCCTAACGGGCCGCGAGCGGCTCTGACTCTTCCCATTCACGCAGCGAGTGCGAGATTGCGCGGTCAAGGCGATGCAGGCGAACGTCGAAGAGTTCGCGCGCTTCACTGTCATCGGCCAGCAGGTCGCCACTGAGGCCGGCCATCAGCGGCCCAACCAGCTCTGCGTCCTCGCCGGTGATCGACGCAGCCACCGCGCTGGCGATCGGCGTGATTGAGAACGGGAGCTCGACCGCAGGCCTGTTGAGCAGCATTGCGTCGCCGATCCGCTTGATCAGCTCGCCGTAAGTGACGGTGTCGGGCCCGGCTATGTCGAGTGCCAGCGCGGAGCTGACCGACTCTGAGAGACCGGCGGCTTTGAGGTAGGCGACTACGTCGCGCCCGTCTATCGGTTGCGTGCGGAAATCGCGCCAGTCGGGGAGAGGCAGCAGCGGCGAGCGCTCCAGTAGCCGCACGAGGAAACGAAACGACCGCGACTGGGCACTGATTACGATCGAAGCGCGCAGTGCGACGGCCTCTGGGGCGCTGCCGAGCAGCGTCTCTTCGACTGCGAGGCGGCTGGCGAGGTGCTCAGATGGCGGGCGATCGGTGGGCACCAGCCCACCGAGATAGCAGACCCGTCTGACCCCGGCACGCTTTGCAGCCGCTGCGAAGTTCTCTGCCGATCGGAGCTCGCGCTCGGCGAACGACTCGCCGGTCGCTGAGGACTCCATTGAATGGATCAGGTAATAGGCGAGATCGATTCCCTCCATCGCGGAGTCGAGCCCAGATGCGGTCAGGACGTCGCCGCTAACGATCTCGTCAATTCCTTCAGCGGTAACGCGCTCCGGCGAACGAGCAAGCGCGCGCAACCGATGGCCCTCTCCTGCCAGCTCGGGAGCGAGCCGGGATCCGATCGCTCCGCTGGCGCCTGTCAGGAGAATCCGCATCTCAACAGAGGCTACGAGGCTGGGCGCTGCCGCGGCTCACCGTCGGCGATCGGACCGAGCCGGTCGCAGCAGTGCGCCGCGATCGCCAGAGAGGCCGTCGCGGCAGGCGACGGGGCGTTTCTCAGCTGCACAATTCGCCCTTCTCCTGCGAAGACGAAATCATCGATTAACGCTCCGTCGCGGCCAACCGCCTGGGCTCTGATCCCAGCGAATGAGGGATCAAGGTCATCGGCGCCGAGGCCACTGACCAGCCGGCTCGCTTCGCGCGCGTAGGCGCTCGAGCTGAACGCCCACGCCAACTCTCGCGGCGCTTGACGGCGCCAGCGCCAGGCCATTCGGTAGCTGCCAGGCCAGCTCAGGGTTGCGAACAGATCGCGTGGATTAATCCGCCAGCCGCGGTAGCCGCTTCGCGCGGTTGCCGGCAGCGCAGTCGGGCCGACGATGACGTCGCCGCCGATCCGACGCGTCAGATGGACTCCGAGAAACGGAAGCGCTGGATCTGGGACCGGGTAGATCAGCCCGCGGACCAGTTCAGGGCGGCGGAGCGTGAAGTAGGCGCCGCGGAAAGGGATGATTCGCGGGTCCGCGGTTGCTCCGCTGGCCTGAGCGAGGCGGTCCGACTGCAGCCCAGCGCAGACGATTGCGCCGCTGCAGTCTGTGACCCCGCGGGCGTGAATGACGCGCGCGCCGCCGTCCGCGTTCTCGACCCGCTCCACCGCACAGCCAGTGATCACGGTTCCGCCGCGCGCTTCAACGTCGCCCGCCAGTGCTGCGCAGACGGCTGCGTAGTCGACTATTCCGGTATCCGGAGAGTGAAGCGCAGCAATTCCGCTGGCGCGGGGCTCGATCTCGCGCAGCTGAGCACCGTTCAGCTTCTCAACGCGCACGCCGTTGGCCACGGCCCGCTCGTGCAGGCGATCTAGCCGAGGCAGTTCTGCGGCGTTGGTCGCGACGATCAACTTGCCGATCGCATCGGTCGCCACGCCAAGCTCGTCACAGAGGCGATAGAGCGCGGCCGCGCCCTCGACGCAGAGCTTCGCCTTCAGCGAACCCGGCTCGTAGTAGATGCCTGCGTGGATGACGCCGCTGTTGTGTGAGCTTTGGTGACTCGCAATCTGGTGCTCGCACTCCAGCACGACGACGCTCGCGCCCGGTTCGCGCACCAGCGCTTCTCGCGCGACGGCGAGGCCGATGATGCCGGCGCCGACGACGATCAGGTCGCAGCTCGACGGGACGCTCTCAGGGCGGCTTGAGACAGCGCTGGTCACGGAGCCGAGGATCGCAGTTCCGCTCGCTCGATTCACCGAAGGTGCGGCCTTCTTTGTTACGCCGAAGTGAAAAAAGTACGGCAGGTGCGGAACACGGCGTTGCAGAGACGCGCGTCATTTGATTGATTGCTGCGCGGCCAGTCAATCAAGAACGAGGGGAGGGGGGCAGATGGCGCGAGCGCGCAAGGCGGCGAAGGTTTCATGCGACGACTGCTTCTTCCGTGCCCGGATGCTCTGCGCGCTGGAGCTGGACGAGCCCTGCGTGACCTTCCGGCCCGACCATCCTGAAGGGCTGCGGCCGCCAACTCAGATGCGCTTTGTCTTCCGCCAAGAACGCAGCACGAAGGCCGTCTGGGCCTTCCCAACCGCGGCCGAGCAGGCCGCTTTGCACAGCGCTTAGTTAGAGCGCTAGACGATTGCGTCGGGAGGGACCGGCTGCCCGTCTCGCTGCGCCTTCTCGCGCGCTGCTGCAGCAACGCGCCCGATCCAGTTGGCTCCGGGCGTGTCGGTCAACCCGTGGGCGATGATTGAGGTCACGACGCACAGTGCAGCGAGGTTCGTCACCTCGGTCGCTCCCGGGATACCTAGTGCGAGCAGGAAGAGCGAGTAGGTCATCGTCGCGACGCCCTTCGGACCGAACCAGCTCATGAAGGCCTTCGTTTGTGTGCTGAGCCGCTCGCGGTTGCCGATCAGCGAGAGCCACACTCCGGCCGTCCGCGCGACGGTCAACGTAACGACGACGACAGCGACTGCCGCCCAGCCGTCGGAGAAGAGTGCCTGCACCGTCAGGATCGAGCCGAAGACGACGAAGATTCCAAGCTTGACAAGCTCGACGATCTCCTCTGCGCCGCTGTTGAAGTAGTCGCGGATGTCGGCTCGGCGCACGCCGAGCGTGATCGCGCAGACGTAGACGGCGATGAAGGCGTTGCCGTGGCCAGCGAACGAGAGGATTCCGTAGGTCAGCAGCGCGACGCCGAGGGCGTAGAGGACCTTGTGGTGGTCGGGGATTCCTGACCCCTCTCCGGAGCGTGGGATCAGTACTGAGGCGAGGTAGCCGAACGCGATTCCCGCGGCGAAGCCGATCGCCATGTCTTCAAGCATGAACTGCCACCAGACCATCCCATCGCTGGTGCCCTTCAGCGCTGCGGCGACGGGGATGATCAAAGCCAGTGCAAGCCCGTCGTTGAGTCCCGACTCAAGATTCAAAGAGTTGCGAATCAGCCTCGGGACGCGCGGATTGGTCACGACCGCAGATGAGAGGACCGGGTCGGTCGGCGAGAGCAGCGCACCGAGCAGCGCAGCTTCGAGCCAGCTGAGGCCGACGATGAAGTGGCCGGCGAGCGTGATGATCGCCGCCGTGATCGGCATCGCGATGATCAGCTTGCGCAGCGGTAGGTGCCACTGCTTGGCCAGCAGCTCGGCCTCGACCTCCAGTCCGTCGCGGAAGAGAATTACAACCAGCGCGAGGATCGCGAGCTCCTTGACGAATCCCTCCTGTGCATTGAAATCGAGTACGGCAAGTCCGCCCTGACCGAGCGCGAAACCGACCAGCACATAGAGCGCAGTAAGCGAAAGGAAGCTGCGCTTGACGTAGCCCGAAAGCAGCGCGCCGATCATCAGCAACGCGCCGAGCACGATCAGCGCGATCTCAAAAGTCTCCACCTAGGTAGAGTCTCAGAAGCAGCGGAAAGGGGCGGCTCGCGCGATGCAGATAACAATTCTTGGCAAGTCGCCCTCGTGGCCCGACGCTGGTGGGGCCTGCAGCGGATATCTCGTCGAGACGGCGAATACGAAGCTTCTCGTCGACTGCGGCAGCGGCGTTTTCGGCAAGCTTCGAGAGCGGATCGACTACGCCGAAATCGACGCGATCGTGATCAGTCACTTCCACGGCGACCACTGCCTCGACCTGATGCCGTACGCCTACGCGCTGACCTACTCTCCGCGCTGGTCGACGGAGAATCCTGCGCCCCGGCCGAAACTCTTCGTTCCTGTCGGCGGTGGCGAAGCCCTCTGCAACATCGCCGCGACGTTCGGGCCAGGCGAGACGATCGTTGATGCCTTCGATGTCAGCGAATACGGTCCTGGGGAACCGGTTCAAGCCGGAGATTTCGCGCTGCGCTTCTGCCTCGTGCCTCACTACGTCCCAACCTTTGCGATATCGATCACTGCGGCCGGTGAAGAGGGCCGCTTTACCTTTGGTGCCGACTGCGCGCCGAACCGCGAGCTGGTCGACTTCGCCGACCGCAGCGACCTGCTCCTGATTGAATCGACGCTTCGCGTTGCCGGAGATGGCGAGCCGCGCGGCCATCTGACCGCGACAGAGGCCGGGGAGCACGGCCGCGCCGCGAAGGTTGGCCGCTTGGTGCTGACGCACATCCCAGATGAGCTCGATCAGGAGCTTTCAGTCGCTCAGGCCTCCGAAGCGTTTGGCGCCGGGGTAGAGCTTGCTTCAGAGGGCGCGGTATTCCACTGCTGACACAAAGTTGACGCAGCGGGTATGCTGAAAGCTCGGTATTCCACTAGGGAGATTGATGATGGCTTCGGCTTCTGAACGTGCGGCAAGCGCCGCCAGCGCAGCACAAGACCTACTTGGCAACCCGTACGTCCGTCGGGTAGTTGAAGACCCCGAGATTCGCGACAACGCCCGCGTTGCTTACGCAGCGGCGCGCGAAGCGATCGATCGCATCTCAAAGAGCGACAGCCCGGCTTCGGCGATTCTCGACGACCGCAAGGTTCAGCGTTCAATCAAGCGCGCCAGCGAGGCCGCAATGGAGACGCGTGCGCTGATCATCCAGCCGCGTCGTTCACATCACATCGTTCGCAACCTCGTAATCATCAGCGCCGGAGTCGTTCTGGCTATCGCGTTGAGCGAAGGGCTGCGCAACAAGGTTCTCGACCTGCTGTTCGGCGCTGAAGAAGAGTTTGACTACGTGCCTACGACAGCACCGCCTGCTTCGAGCGCGAAGGCCGAAGCGCCTTCGACGGCCGATGTTGCTGCAACGAACGGCAAGGCCGACACGGCCGACGCAGACGCTGCTGTAGACAGCGAGTAGCTCCCCGCGCTACGGGAAGAGCTTCCCGAACTTCGCGAACAGGCGCAGGTTGCCCTTCGGGCGCAGCTTGCGCGTCAGCAGCAGCTTGCGGGCGTCGACGCGCTTGGCGAACAGGTCGGCCCAGTCGTCAAATGAGATCACGAGCTTGAGGTTCGCCTTGCGTGGCGTGCCGCGCTGGGCGCTGCACTTGCCCGCATCGAAGCTGATCTGCCAGGGCTCGGCGTCTGTGAAAGCCCACTCGATCACCGTCCCTGAAGCAACGACGTGGACATCTCCCGCGCGAGCGATCGCATCAAACATCACCTCGGTTGGGTAAGGCTCGCGTGAGGCCGGGCGGTCCGGGCCGACAAGGTTCGCCTGCAGCAGCACGCGGCCGCGGTCGGCACGCTCGTCCAGCGGCAGGTCAACCGCGATCGGCGAGCGTTCAACCTCGTGGAGGTCGATCCCGATCGCCTTCAGTCGCGACTCAAGCGCCTTGACTCCGTCGCGGCCAAGATCGTCGTAGGAGTAGTTGAAGGCCGTGAAGTAGCTCTCGTCCCAGTTGGGCGGCATCGCGACGCCGGAGATGAAGACGCCGTTCTCACGTAGTACGTCGAGCACGGCGGTCTCGGTGCCCTTCGGGTCGGCGTCGTAGAGGTCGGCTAGGGCCTTGACGCCGAAGGCGATGTGGCGCTGCTCGTCGAGCGCGACGTTGGCGATCCCTGAGCGGAATCCTGGCAGCAGATCCTCCTGCTCGAGGAAGGCCTCGATCACATGCTGGCCGGGCTGCGCGAGCGAGGCCTCAATCAGGATGTGGTAGAGCGTGATCGCCCGTGCGAACTGGTGCGGCGACTGGTCGGCGCGCAGTTGGACGCACATATCTTCAAGCCCCTGGAAGATCATCTTGTGACCCCAGCTGAGCTGGCCCGCGGTGGCGTTCATGCCGCCGGCGATGCTGCCGTCGCCAAGGCCAACAACTTCATTCATGAAGCGGTTGAAGAAGACGCTGTGGCGCGCCTCGTCAACTTGCTGCGTAGCGATGAAGTACTTCTGCTCTTCAAGCGGCGCCGCGTCGATGTAGGGCGATAGGCCATCGGTGACGGCGTCCTCGCCGTGGAAGAAGAGTGAGAAGAGCCACATCGCCGTGCGGCGCTGCTCGTCGGTCATCTTCTCTTCCCAATCGATCTTGTCCTGAGTGAAGTCGATCTCGGTTGCCGACCAGTTGCCGCGCTCCCAGCGCTCGTAAAGATCGGTGTAGCTGATGTCGTCGGCGGCGCGACGGGATTTCGGGCGCGGGGCAGTGGTAGCCATCTTGAGGGTTCCTCTCAGCTTCGAGCAAAGTTTGACAGTGTGTCAAGAAGCATAACCGCTCGCCGCCGGCCGCCGACGCGGTTATCCCAGTTTCGGGCTCTGCCAAGGGGCTGCCAGCTTCGCTGAAAGCAGCGCCGGCAGATCATCGATCGCAACGCGTTCCTGCGCGAGCGAATCGCGTTCGCGGACGGTCACGGTTCGGTCGTCGATCGAGTCATGGTCGATTGTCACGCACCATGGCGTGCCGATCTCATCCTGCCGGCGGTAGCGCTTGCCGATTGAGCCGCCCTCGTCGTACTCGGTCGTCATCAGCCCGCGCAGCGATTCGAACGCTTCACGCGCCAGCTCAGGCTGGCCGTCCTTCTTGACCAGTGGCAGCACCGCAACCTTGACCGGGGAGAGGCGAGGGTGGAGCCGGAGCACGGTCCGCACGTCGCCTTCGATCTCCTCCTCGTCGTAGGCATCAACAAGGAAAGCGAGCGTCGCGCGGTCGGCGCCGGCGGCCGGCTCAATCACATGGGGCACGTACTTCTCGCCGCTGGCTTGATCGAAGTATTCGAGCTTCTCGCCTGAGAACTCGGTGTGCTGCTTGAGGTCAAAGTCTCCGCGGTTGGCGATCCCCTCAAGCTCCGACCAGCCGATCGGGAAGAGGTACTCAATGTCGCTCGTACCGCTTGAATAGTGGCTCAGCTCGTCCTGTTCGTGGACGCGAAGCTGGAGGTGGTCGGGGCGGATCCCAAGGTCGGTGTACCAACGCTGCCGTTCGGTACTCCAAAACTCGAACCACTTATCGGCTTCGGCCGGTGGTACGAAGAACTCCATCTCCATCTGCTCAAACTCGCGTGTGCGGAAGATGAAATTGCCGGGCGTGATCTCGTTACGGAACGACTTGCCGATCTGCGCAATCCCGAACGGCGGCTTCTTGCGCGAGAACTGCAGCACGTTCTTGAAGTTGATGAAAATTCCTTGTGCGGTCTCTGGGCGTAGATAGGCGATCGAGCCGGAATCCTTCAGCGGGCCGACCGTCGTCTCGAACATCAGGTTGAACTCGCGTGCCTCGGTCAGCTCACACTCGGGGCCTTCTCCGGGCTGCTTCGAAGGCTTATTTGGGCAGGCAAGCTGATCGAGATGATCGGCGCGGAAACGCTGGCCGCATTGCTTGCAGTCGACCATCGGGTCGCTGAAGCCGCCGACGTGGCCGCTTGCCTCCCAGACCCGTGGATGCTGGAGGATCGCCGAGTCGAGCGCGACCACATCATCGCGCTGCTGCAGCAGCGAACGCCACCATTCGCCCTTGACGTTGGTCTTAAGCAGAACGCCGTAGTGGCCGAAGTCGTAGGTCGAGCCAAGGCCGCCATAAATCTCGGAGGAAGGGAAGATGAATCCGCGCCTCTTGCAGAGCGCGACGATCTTGTCCATTGTCACTGTGTCTTCGGCCATTGCCCCATGCTACGGGGGCGGCGCGCGGCAATGCTCTTAGCCGCTCCTATACTTCGGCCTCGATGCCAACTTATGAGTACAGACGCCCAGACGGAACGACCTTCGAGATTGTCCAGAAGATGGCCGACGACGCGCTCAAGGTCGACCCCGAGACCGGTGTCCCAGTTGAGCGCGTCTTTCACCCGGTCGCAATTCACTTCAAAGGCAAGGGCTTCCACAACACCGATTACGGCACCAAGCGGCGCAACCGCGAGCTTGAGGCCTCAGCCAAAGAGGGCGCGGACAAGCATGATGCGAAGAGCGCCGACAAGGCCAAGGCTAAATCGGAGTCGTCATCCAGTGATGCGCCGAAGAGCGATCTGAAGCCGAAGGCCAAGAGCGAAGAGAAGAAGCCGAAGTCGCCGCCGTCCGGCTCAAAAGACTGATCTCTAGCCGTCGAGGAACTTCTGCACCTGCCGCTCGCGATAGGCGGGGCTGACAGTTAGGCCGGCGCCGCCGTCGGGCAGAGTCACTGCCCCGTCGGGCTTCAGCACGGCAGGTGAACCGCTGCCGGAGACGCCGATCGTCGCGGCGAGTCCGAGCAGCCCGGCGGCACCCATGTCGGACGAGATTGTTTGCGGCGCACTCCAAGCAATCAGCGGCCAACGGATGAAGCCAAGCGGCGCATGAAGTCGCGAGCGCATCGCGTTGATGATCTTCTGTTGGTTGACGACGCGCGTTAGATCGTTGTCGGCGGCATTGCATTCGTTCTTTCTCGTCCGCGCAAGCGCCAGCGCCTGAGCCCCGTTGATGTGGGTTGTGCCGGCCTTCAGCCGCAGCGTGTAGCCGCCGTTGGCGAAGCCGCCGTTGATCTTCGAGATAACGCAGCCGCCGGTGAAGTCGATTCCGCCCATCGAATCGACGAGGTCGGGGAACTTGTCGAAGTTGACAACGATCACGTGGTTGATCTCAATTCCGAGATATGAGCGAAGCGTGCGGATCGAGAGCGCAGCGCCGCCGTAGGCGTAGGCGGCGTTTACCTTGTTCAGCCCGTAGCCGGGAATATCGACGACGGTGTCACGCGGAATCGAGAGCTTCGATCCGTGGCCGCCACCGACGCGCATCAGTTGGATCGAATCGGAGCGGCTCGGCCCAGAGGTAGCCGCTCCCGGCTCCTTCGTTCCCTTGGCGCGTAGATCGGAACCGAGGATCAGGACATTGGTCGGTGAGACGATCGGCAGCCCCGGCTGGCTCAGCGCCGCCTTCGCTTTGCCGTCGACCTGGTCTTGGAGGAACTGTGCACTGAAAGCGAAGATGACGAGCGAAAGTACGATCCAGCCGATTACGGCGAGCACGATCGTCTTGATGACGCGCCGCAGCGTCCAGCGCTTGCGCGGTCGCTTTGCGCGCGGCTGCCGTGGCGCTCGCGGTTGGCGCGGCTGCCGTGGCGGCTTGCCGGGCGCCTCCGGTGGCT
Organism: Actinomycetota bacterium; assembly: GCA_009699615.1. Taxonomy (GTDB): domain Bacteria; phylum Actinomycetota; class Thermoleophilia; order Solirubrobacterales; family Solirubrobacteraceae; genus F1-60-MAGs163. The sequence goes on along the minus strand of WLNV01000006.1, from coordinate 6,471 downwards.
CGGTCGGTCGCGCCCGTGGACGCGAGCGGTAGACGTTGTAGCTGGCGGTCGGGTCGCGTTCGGGTGGCCCGCTGGGCTGTCGAGGGTCGGGTGACACTGCCGGTATGGTGGCGCCTGTGGCGGCTAACTGCGTAATCGGCGTTGATATCGGGGGCACAAAGATGCTCGTCGGCGTGGTCGACGAGTCGCTTGGCGTGCTGCACCGGATCCAGCAACCAACGGCGGACGCTGACACGAACGAGCTTCTCGACCGGCTGGCATCGATGGTTGACGAGGCGGTCGAGGCGGCGCCGGGCGAGGTACTCGGAGTCGGATTTGGCGTCGCAGGAATTCTCGACGCTAAGGCCGGAATGATCGCCGCCGCACCGCACCTCCCCTTGGTGGGTGTGCCCTTCGAAGCTCTGATGGGAGAGCGCCTCGGCGTGCCGGTTGCGGTCGACAACGATGGCAACACTTCGATGCTGGCCGAGTGGCTGCACGGGGCCGCGAAGGGCGTCAGCGACGCCGTAATGCTGACCGTCGGGACCGGGATCGGAGGTGGCATTGTCGCCAACGGCGGGCTCGTCCGCGGCAGCAGTGGTGGCGGCGCCGAGTTCGGGCACATGGTGATCGAACAGGATGGCGAGCAATGCAGCTGCGGCGGGCACGGTCACTTCGAGTGGTACGCATCGGGCGATGCGATCGGGCGCGCCGGCGAGCGACTGGCAGGTAGGAACCCTGCCTCGGCGTTGGCGGCTGCTGCCGTCGAAGGTCGCGAGGTAACGGGTGCGCTCGTAACCGAGCTGGCCCACGACGGGGACGCGGCGTCGATCGAGGCGATCGTTGAGGTCGGCAAGCGGTTGGGGCAGGGGATGGTCTCGATCACGAATATCTTCAACCCGGAGCTGATTGTCGTGGGCGGCGGCGCGATCGCCGCAGGCGACCTCTTGCTGGGGCCGGCGCGTGAGATCGTCGAGCGCGAGGCGCTCGCTTCGCTGGGTGCCAACGTCAGCATCGTGCCGGCTGAGTTTGGCGCCGACGCCGGTGTGATCGGCGCCGCCGTGCTGGCCTTCGAACAGATGGCGCAGGCGTGAGCGCTGCCGCTAGCGGGCGGCTGATCGTCTGTCCAACGCCGATCGGCAACCTTGAGGACATCACGCTGCGCGCAATCGAGGCGTTGCGCGACGCCGACGTGGTCGCCTGCGAGGACACGCGCACCACGAAGGTCTTGCTCGATCGTTATGAGATCACGACCCCGCGCGTTCGCTACGACGAGCACGCCGAGAAGCGGGCGACGCCGGGCCTGATCCGACGCATCGCCGCCGGCGAGACGGTCGCGCTCGTCAGCGATGCCGGAACGCCGCTGGTCAGCGACCCCGGTTTCGTGCTGCTGCAGGCGGCTCTGGCAGAGGGGCTCCCGGTCGACGTGCTGCCGGGCCCGAGTTCTGTTCTGACCGCGTTGGTTGCATCAGGGCTGCCGGCCGAGCGTTGGCGCTTCGTTGGCTTCTTGCCGCGCAAGCGCGGCGAGCTGCTGGAGCTGCTTGAGAACGAGGAGACGCTCGTCGCTTTCGAATCGCCACGGCGCGCCGGGGCGACGCTGACGCTGCTGGCGCAGCTCGATGCTGAGCGGCCAGTGGCGCTCTGCCGCGAGTTGACGAAGCGCTTCGAGGAGGTTGTTCGCGGCAGTGCTGCGGAACTGGCTGAGCGTTACGCAGCAGCGCCGCCGAAAGGTGAGGTCGTACTCGTAATCGGTGCCGCCGAAGCGGGCAGCAGCGATCGCGCCAGCGCTGAGCAGGCAGTGCGTGAGTTGGTCGCAGCGGGTGCCAAGCCGCGCCCAGCGGCGACCGTGATTGCAGGGCTGACCGGGCTGAGCGCGAACGAGCTCTACCAAGCCGTAGCCGCCTCGAGCGACTGAGCGCTTAGGTCGCGGGGAAGAGCTGCGCCAGTGCCGCGCTGCGGAGCTGCGGTGCCATGAAGTGGAAGGTGACGCCGACGCTGAGGTCCTGCGGGGTGGAGGGCAGCGCAGCGAAGTCGCTTGCCGGCTCGAAGACCTGTGAGACAACGAACTCGGCGCGGATCAGCGGGTCGATGAACGAAAAGAGCGAGCGGTAGAGCGTGTCGTCGTCGGGGCGCTCAGAGGCGGGAAGAGGGATTGCCAGCGGCGGCAGTTCGGTTGCGCCGAGCAGGTCGCCGTCGTCGAGCCGCGGCGTCATCAGGAAGGCTGAAACCCCTGGCCGACCACGGACCATCAGCGACCACAGCAGCACGTCGGCGCCGCGCACGTCAGGGAGGAAGCCGGTGTGGACGTGAATGACGCGCAGCCCCGGCAGCTCGAGGATCGCGGCCGGCATGATCCCGCCGCCGGTGAAGAGCAGCAGCTTGGCGCCGCTGGCTGCGATTGCGTCGCGCAACACCGGGTCGCGGTAGCCGCTGACGGCAACGCGCTCGACCGGTGCGCCGAAGTCGTCGTAGGAGAAGGAGTCGAACATCTCCGAAATAAGGCCGGCAGGGTCATCGAGCTGGCCGGCGAGGCCGGTCGTGATTGCCTCCATTAGCTGCCGGTTGCCGGCGCGCGTGCGGTGGGGGTGGAAGTTGTGAGCGCGCTCCTGCGCCTTCTCGGCCTTCGCGAGGCCGCGGCCGGTTACCTTCGCCAGCGGTCCGCTGCGCGGGTCCTTGATCATCAGAATGATCCGCTCTGGGGTCATTCCGGCTCGCTTCATCCGTGCCAGGTAGGCGCGCGCCTGCGGCCCTTCCCAAGCCAGAACGGTAAGCGGAATCTGGCGGCTCATTGCGCGGCCCCTGAGCCGGCCCTAGCGACGGCGGCGCTGAAGCTGCTTTGCGCCCAAGCATTCAGTTCGGCTCGCATCGGCAGCTGCTCGTGCTGCTCGATCACTTTGAGCGCGCTGTTGAGGCACTTCAGTGCCCAACCGTCACCGTCGCTTCCTGCTGCCGCAGGCTCGGCGTTGATCAGCAGTACGCAGGCCGCCCCGGCGACAACCTCGGGTGCTGCCAGCGGCGCGTCCTTGTCGGGCTTCCAATCGGCGCTGTAGTCGGCCTGAAGCCGCTTGAAGACGTCGATCTGGCGGCAGAGCTCGTTGATCTCGGTGCGCTCTTCGCCCGGCGCGGCGATGCCGCTACCAAGGCGCGCGTGCACAAGCGCAGCGATGCTGATCTGGCCCTCCGCTGCGGCCGCAGCGGCAGGCTGAAGCGCGGCGATCAGGGCGATGATTTCGGCGGGTTCTGTACTCATCAGGACGCTCCACCTTGAAGATAACGGTCGGCCTTCTCGGCGATCACGTCGGCGGCAACGGCGCCGCTTCGTCCGACGTTGTAAATATTCGCTTCGCGCGCGGCCCGGATCGAGTCGATCCATCCCTCTCGATCGCCGACCAGCTCTGCGACTGCGGCGGCAATCTGCTCCGGGCTGTCGGGTCCGACGATCTTGCCGATCTGCTCGCGCACGCTGGCCTCGAACGGCTCGATCCCGAGCTCCTCGTAGCTCGGGTTGTTGACCTTGCGCGGCACGTCGATGAAGAGGACTGGCCGCTCGGTTCCAAAGGCGAACTCCAGCGCTGCGCCGGACCAGTCGCTGACCATCAGGTCGGCGCGCTGGAGTGAATCCTGCGAGGCGACGTTCTCTTCAAGCGAGAAGTTTGGGTCGCCCGCGAACCGCTCTGCCAACCGGTCGATAGCGGCCGGTGTGTGCTTGCGCGTCATCGGGTGGGGGCGAGCGATTACGGCGGCGCCGGTCGCCAGCAGCGCTTCGATCACGGTCTCGCCGCAGCTCTCGAACAGGCAGTGAGGTCCCCAAGAAGGAGCGACGACGATCAGCGGCGGATCGTTCGGGCCGCGCTGCTCAGCGGTCAATGCGGCGCGCCGCTCGATGATCGTGTCGAGCCGCCCGTAGCCGTGCTCGATCAGTTCCTTCGCCGGTAGTCCGTGCAGCTCTTCACGGCGGCGAGTTTCGGCAACCATGAAAGGGCCGACGCAGAGAATCGCTTCGTAGAAGTCGAAACCATCCGGCTCGTAGATCATGTGCGTGCTGGCCATCGAATGGTGGACGTAGAGGTGCTGAATCCCGAGCGAGTCGGTCAGGCGACTCTTTGGCAGCAGCTTCGTTCCGAGCTGCGGCACAGTCGCAACGACGACGCCGGCCTCCATGGTTTGGAAGGTGAAGCCGCGCTTGGCGCCCTCGCCGATGTTGAAGACGTGCATTCCCGCTGGGGCGTCGCTCAGCAGCGGGTCGCTATCGCTCGACGTGAGGTACGCCAGCTCGCGTCCGTGGCGGCCGAGCAGTTCGCTTACGATCGGCTCGTAGTGCGGCCACGAGCCGCCGTCCTCGGCGTAGAAGGTGACCGCCCGCTGAGCCTTCGTCAGCTTGCCGTACTTCGGCTTGCCGCCGTCTTTCTTGAACAGCGCCACTCTTCGCTCAATCGCGCAGTGGGTCGAAGCGGGTGTCGAGCAGGCCGCGCGTGTGGAGATCCTCAAAGCGATCGAGGTCCTCAACCGTGTCAACTTCGAGCCAGCCGCCTTCGACCGGCACGGCGTGAACCGGGATGCCGGAATCGATTAGGTGCTGGAGCAGGTCTGTCATGTACATCGCGTCGGGCGTGCGGCCACCGAAGCGCGTTTCAGGGTCGATCGCGTCGATCGCTTCAACCATCCGTTCCGCGCCGCGCGCGGATACGCGGATCAGGCCCATGTACTGGCCCTCGATCTCGTCAAGACTCTTCGGCGGGTTGCCAAGCTCGATTACATTGCCGTCGTCATCGAGGCGCAGCGTTTCAGCATCCTCGAGCGGGTCTTCCATCCGCATCGCCCAGAGGCTTTGCCAACCGAGGTCGATCGTGATCGAGACGTCGGCATCGTCGGCCAGTAGAGCCTTGACGATGTTCGGCTGGTAGATGATGTCGCCGTAGGCGATCAGCAGGTCGTCGCCACTGAGTAGCTGCTCTCGCGCGGCGATCAGGCTGACGACCATGTTGGTCGAATCGAATCGCGGATTGTGGACGCGTCGCGTGCCGTAGCTCTCAAGCTGGTCGGCGCGGTAGCCGGTGGCGATCGTGATGTCGCTGACGCCAACGCGGCCCAGTACCTCGAGCTGCCATTCCAGCAGCGGCTTCCCGGCCAGCGGCACGAGCGCCTTCGGGCGGTCTTCGGTGTGGGGCCGCAGGCGGTTGCCTTCTCCGGCGGCGAGGATGATTGCGCGGGTCATATGTTCCTTCCAGTCAGTTTGGATATCAGTTCGATGTCGTCTCGGTCGGTCTCGCCACGTTCGGGGTGCCACATCAGCGCAACCTGCGGAAGCGTGGAGTGAATCATCGCCTCAACCGTGCCGTCGGCGGCGGTCGCTGCGAGTTCCCAGCCAGCCGGAACTGCGCTCTGCTCCGCGCCCCAGTTATGGAACGAGTTGACGCTGCGGCCGTCGCGGATCGGCCAACTCGCAGCCGCAGGATGCGCCGTGATGGCGTGGTCCTGTGCGACGTGGCCTTCGACGGGTACGAGTGCCCCGCCGCCGCTGTCAACGATCATCTGAAGTCCGCGACAGATCGCCAGCAGCGGGATCTCTTGTTCGCTTGCGTGCTGCAGCAGCAGCGCTTCGGTGCGGTCGCGCTCCGGAGCGGCGTCAGGTCCATCGACGAGGTGGGCGAGGTCGTTGCCGCCGGTCAGGATGATCAAAGCCGGGTCGGCTGCGGCGAGCCAAGCTGCCGGGTCGGCCAGTGCGTTGGGCATCGGCAGCGCGATCATGCCAAGCGATTCGAGCAAGAGCGCCCAGCGCTGGTCGAGCGCGTCACGGCGCTCATCGCGATCGGCAAAGACCTCCACCCGCTGACTGATCACGGCTCGCTGGCCAGCACCGCTCATCCGAGGATCTCAATCGTTCGGCTGGAACAGTCAAGGCTGACAACGGTCGCTGAGGCGAGCGCATTGAAGCGCGTCTCGCCGACGCCGATCGCGGCTGGCAGTCCCAGTTCGGCGGCGCGCACCGCCATGTGCGAGTTGGCGCCGCCGTACATCGTGATCAGGCCGGCGATGTTGCGAGCCAGCATCCAGTCGTAGCCGGGGTCGGCGGTCGGGATCAGCACCAGCTTGCCGGCGACATCCACCGACGGACTCTCGGGAGCGACGACGACCTCGGCCTGGATCGCACCGTTGGTGACGAAGTTCGGCTCGGCCTCATCTTGCTCAAAGCAACTGACGTCGCTCTCGGCACCCAGCTGCCCCGGCAGGCAGACAGCTTGGCTGAGCAGATGAAGTTCAACCCCCTCGTCGGAGCGGCTGAGCAGGAAGTCACGCGGGTCGGCCAACACTTCGCGGCATCGTAGGAGATCCTCGACCGCAACGTGAGCTAGTTCGTCACGACCGATCTGCAGCGAAGCGCCGTAATCGGCAATCGACTCGAGTGCCAGGCTGAGAGCTCGAGTGAAGACGAACTTGCCTTCCTCGCGGCCGGAGATCGCCGCCCGAGCGAAGTGGTCGAAGTCGTCGGCG
>WLNV01000059.1 GCA_009699615.1 Actinomycetota bacterium | reverse complement strand
TCGTGCGGGACGGTGTCAAGATGCGCACAGAAGAGCACCGACTGGCCGCCGCGATCACCAATCCGCGCCAACAGGTTGCCGCTCTGACCACCGATGAGGACGGCCGCGTTGTCCTCCACGACCTCAACGCCAATCTGCTCAAGCTCACCGCGAACGTAGGCCGCGACCGCCCCTTCGGAGCGCGATGGGCTGGGTACCGCACAGAGCGTCGCAAATGTTTCGTTCAGGCGCCGGGTCTCAAGCTCCGAGGCGGCCCTCATCCTCGACGCGATCAGGCCGTGCGACGACTTGCGTGAGCGTCACCTTCGACGTCGACTTGCGCCTCACCACCGCGAGCAGCGAATGCTGCCGCCACGAACTCACGGAAGAGCGGAGCCGGGCGCTCAGGCCGCGACTTGAACTCAGGGTGATACTGCGCAGCAACGAAGAACGGATGGACGTCGGTGGGCAGCTCGACTGCCTCAACCAGCCGCTCGTCGGGTGATGTGCCGCTGACAATTAAGCCCGCGTGCTCAAGCTTCTTGCGAAGCGCGATCGAGACTTCGTAGCGGTGGCGATGACGCTCGTAGACAACAGCCTCGCCGTAGCAATCGCGAACGAGCGTGCCGCTGTGGAGCTTGATCGGGTCGGCGCCGAGGCGCATCGTGCCGCCAAGGTCAGAGACCTCCTTCTGCTCAGGCAGAAGGTCGATGACCGGCCATTCGGTCTCAAGGTCAAATTCGGTTGAGTTCGCGCCGTCCATTCCAGCCACCGAACGAGCAAACTCGCAGACCGCCATCTGCATTCCAAGACAGACACCGAGGTAAGGAATCTTCTGCTCGCGGGCAACGCGCACGGCGCGGATCTTCCCTTCAATCCCGCGGCCGCCGAACCCTCCTGGAACGAGGATGCCATCGGAGTCGCCAAGCCGCTCAAGTGCGACCTCATCGTCAACGAGGTCTTCCGAGTCAACCCAGTCGATCTCAACGTTGGCTCCGGCGAGATTGCCGCTGTGAATCAGCGCTTCGGTGACCGACTTGTACGCGTCAGCGAGCGCAATGTACTTGCCGACAAGAGAGATCTTGACCGGGGCTGTTGCTTCAGCGGCGCGAGTGACAATCGCGTCCCACTCACTGAGATCGGCCGGAGCGGCGTCAATCCCAAGCTCGTCGCAGATGAAGTCATCAACCTTCTGTTCGCGGTACCAGAGCGGCACCTCGTAGATGTCGTTGACGTCCTTGGCCGAGATGACGGCCTCAACTGGCAGCGACGCGAAGAGTGCAATCTTCTTGCGGATGTCGACCGACAGCTCGCCCTCGCTGCGGCAGAGCAACATGTCGGGCTGGATGCCGATCCGGCGCAGCTCGTTGACCGAGTGCTGTGTCGGCTTTGTCTTCAGTTCACCGGCGTGCCCGATGTAGGGAACGAGCGTCAAATGAATGAAGAGGCAGTTGCGACGGCCGACATCTACCGGGAACTGACGGATCGCCTCGAGGAACGGCAGCGATTCGATGTCGCCCACGGTCCCGCCGATCTCCGTGATCACGACGTCCACGTCGCTCGTTTCGGCGATCAGCTTGATCCGGTGCTTGATCTCGTCGGTGATGTGCGGAACTACCTGAACGGTCGCCCCGAGGTAATCACCGCGGCGCTCGCGGCGAATCACGGCGTCGTAGATGCCGCCAGCAGTTACGTTCGAAGCGCGAGTCGTGTTGGAGTCGGTGAAGCGCTCGTAATGACCAAGGTCAAGATCAGTTTCAGCGCCATCTTCAGTCACGAAGACTTCGCCGTGTTGATACGGCGACATAGTCCCGGGATCGACGTTGATGTACGGATCAAACTTCTGCAGGCCGACAGTTAGGCCGCGCGCAACGAGAAGCCGGCCGATAGAGGCCGATGCGATTCCTTTTCCGAGGGATGAGACGACTCCGCCTGTGACGAAGATGTGACGGGGCTGGCGTTGGGCGTCAGGCACGATGAATTCTCCCTATCGAGTCTAGATGACTTAGTCCCGGAGTTGATTCGACGAGCGAGTTGATCGAACGAATTTCTCCGTAAATGGTTAATAACACGAGTACAGCGGCAGCGACCGCGAGCCCGGTTGTCCCGAGCACGAGCACTAGCCAGATGCCGGCAACTACGCCGACCACGTTTGAGCCGCTGTCGCCGAGGATGCCCCGCTCGCGCAGATCGAGCGCGCCGCAGACGAGGATCGGCCCGACCCAGAGACCAAGGCTGAGCAGCGGATCGAAACTCCAGGCGCCGAGAGTGCAACCTACCCCGACGAGCACGAAGACCTTGACCGACCGCCCCGGGCGAAGGTCGAACAGGTTGAAGAGGTTGGTCGACAGCACGATGACCAACGAGGCCAAGAGGAAACGGACTACTCCGTCCTGCGTCACTGCGCACCATGCGAGTGCCAGCCCAAGCGTGCCGACTGCCTTCAGTGCGCCGGTGCTGAAACTCCCTCGCAGCGCCGCGCCTCCGTGCCCGCGCCAGCCACGCGAACTTCCAGCGAAGGCGTCGTCAGCAATGCCGAGGGCGACCACTCCGAGGATCAGCGGCAGCCCAACCAGATCGAGAGTGTTCAGGTCGAACAGTCCGGCGAGCAGCGCGAGTGGGATCAGCGCCGCGAGCGCGGCGGCAGGGATCAACAACCCCAGAGGGCATGGCAGCATCTCATCGCGGTAGTTCGAGCGTAGGTGACCACCGGCGGTCAGGAAGCTGACGAGCGATGGTGCGAGCGCCGTCGCGAGGAGAAACGAGAGGATCAGTGGGACGACCGGCACCTGAGCAATCTACAAAGCGTCGCGGACGAGAAAATCCGTCGGGGTCTCGCTCTTCGCTACCTTTGTGGCGATCCCGATCAAGGAGCGAGCGATGAACAGCGACCAGCCAGTCCAACCATCCGAGATGTCCGACGCAGAGTGGCGCGACCGCCTCGACCCCGAGGCATTCGCAGTGCTGCGGGAAGCTGCAACCGAGCCAGCGTTCACTGGCGCCTACGTCGATGAGAAGGGCAGCGGCATGTTCCGCTGCAAGGGCTGCAGCGCAGAGCTGTTCTCGTCCGATACGAAGTTCGACTCGGGTACCGGCTGGCCCAGTTTCACCGACCCGGTTGTCTCCGATGCCGTCACCTTGGTCGACGACGATTCGCACGGAATGCACCGCACGGAAGCAGTCTGCGCCAAGTGCGGCGGCCACCTCGGCCATGTGTTCGAGGACGGACCCAGCGCGAGCGGACAGCGCTGGTGCATCAACTCCGCGGCGCTTGACTTCGAAGAGCGCGAGTAGCCGCTAGCGGGCGGCGAGCTCGGGACCGGGCAGCAAGCCGCCCGCATCAGGACCGCTGCCGAAGCTTCCACGGGCGCCAGCGAGCGCGAATACGAGAGCGGCCTGCCCGGCGGTTAGGTCGATGTTGTCAACGCTCGAAAGGCCACGAGTCCTGTACCAAGAGACCTGCGTCGGCTGCGTCGTGGTCGACTGCACTCCGACGATTGAGCTGCGCGTCTTCGTCAGCCCCGCCATCAGGCCGTCCTCCAGCAGGTTCGTGTTGGTCGCAGCCTCGCCCGTAAGGTTGCGCGGGATGCGGACGACAACGATCGCGTCGAACGGACCAAGGCCTCCGGCACGCGTAGAGAAGAGCGCATTCGCCTCGCTCCTAAGCAGGTCGCCACCAAGGATCATCTGCCTACCAATGCTCCTACCAAACGAACCAAGCAGCTTCGGGTCCTGATCGAGCTGCGCGTAACGGCCGGCCGGGGCGCTGGCTGCAAGGGCGGCGGTATCCGGAGGCTCATTCACCGCCAACGTGCCTCTCAGGGCGCCGCCGCTGCCCTCCAACGCGGCGCGGACATCGGCGGCAATCGCCTCGTCGGGCTCGCCGAGGAAGAGCAAGCCAACCTTCGCGCCCTGCAGTCGCCCGCCGACAACGAACGGATATGAGGCCTGCGAGTACCGCTCTTCCGCTTTGAGCAGGTCGGTTGCCTCCTGCTCCTTGGCCTGAGCCCCGCGGACGTCATCGCGCAGGCTTGATCGGACCTGCTTCTCGGCCGATGAAACGAGACCGGCGTCACCGATCGCGACGCCAAGCAGTACGCCGACGGCCAACGCGACAAGAACCGCGGCGAGCGAAACCGCGTGATAGCGAAAATCGAACACGGCCGCGACCCTAGACGTTTCCACCGAGCAGGACGCGCAGTTTCAGCCAGAACAGGTCGAGCACCTCGCGCAATGCAGGCGTGACCAGCACCACGATGACGAAGGCGATCAGCCCGGCCGTGAGGACGATCACTGCAGGAGAAATTCCGGGAGACGGACGGTAGAGGCGACTTACCCCTTTCGCGTCGACGATCTTTTCGCCAAGCCGCAGACGGGTCAGGAACGTTGACGACATGCCGCGACGGTTCTTGTCAAGGAACTCAACGAGATTGAACTGTGAGCCGACGGAGACGATCAGCGACGCACCCTTCTCGCCGGCGATCAACATCGCCACGTCTTGGCTGGTGCCCGGCGCCGGAACCACCTTGTGCTCGAGCGAAAGGCTGTCCAACAGTTCCCTCCCAGGCGCGCGGCCGTCGGGATAGGCGTGGACTACAAGCTCTGCGCCGCTGCGCAGAGTCGCGTCACTGGCAGAGTCCATGTCGCCGACGATCATGTCGGGTTTGAAGCCCTCTTCGATGATCGCGTTTGCGCCGCCATCGACGCCAACGAGCACAGGCCGCGTGTCACGGATGTACGGGCGCAGGGCCTGCAAGTCGGCTCTGTGATCAACACCGCGCACCACGATCAAGGCAGGCCTGTCGCGGAAGTCGGTGTCAAAGCGCGGCAGATCGATCTTGCCGGAAAGCAGATCCTGCTCCTCGACCATGTGCTCGACCGTGTTTCGGGCGAAGGCCTCGAGCGCGCCACCGATCTCAAGACGGCGCTGAGCGTTGTCGGCGCGGACCAGCTCCGGCTTCTGAAGCGTGCCGGCGACGAGCATCTCGCCGTTGCGCCAGACCTCCCCACCGCGGAGCTCGAGCGGATCGCCGTCCTTGCAGAGATCGAACAAACGGTCGTCAGGAAGATCGATCAGGGTCACTCCCGCTTCGATCAGCAGCAAAGGGCCCATGTTCGGGTACTCCTCAGAGCGGGAAGCGCGGCAGTTGAGCACCGCGACTGCCTGAGCGGCGATCAGGTCCTCAGCTGAGACGCGATCGAGATCGCTGTGGTCGATCAGCGCGACTTCGCCCTGGCGCAGGCTGCGCACAAGCTTCTTCGTCCTCCGTCCGGAGCGGACGGGGCCGCGGACCGGCAGCGCCGGGGTTGTTGAAGCGGGAAGCGTCATCGCCACGCGAGTTTAGGCCTCGCGCGCGAAGTTCGGTTAAGCGGCGTTGCGGAGCTCGCGCGCGTGACGCAGCGCGGCGCTGTCATCTTCGTCAGCGCCAAGCATCCGTACCAACTCGCCAACTACCTGCGGTTCGCGCAGTTCGGTGACTGTTGTCAGCACCGGATCGGTAGCCGAATCCTTCGCGATCGAGAAGTGACGCTCGGCTAGCGAAGCGATCTGAGGCAGGTGCGTGATGCAGAGCACTTGGCGATCAGCAGCGAGACTACGGAGCCGTTCGCCCACTACTCGGGCGGTCTTGCCACCAACACCGGCATCGATCTCGTCGAATACGAGCGTCGTCGTCGAACCGTCGTTCGCTACTCCAAGAAGGGCGAGCATCACGCGCGAAAGCTCGCCGCCGGATGCAATCTCGCGCAGCGGCCCCGCGGGAACTCCGGAGTTCGTCGCGATCATGAACTCGGCCGCGTCGCCGCCGGTCGGGCCTTGCTCGCGCTGACCGAGTTCCACAGCAAAGCTGGCGCCGACCATCGCCAGCTCGTCGAGTCGTTCGCAGACCTCTTTGGCGAGCTTTGGCGCGGCCGCCTTCCTCGCTTTGCGCAGTTCGGCGGCGATCGCCGTTTCCGCGAGCGTCGCCTCCTCAAGCTCTTCGGTCGCCGATTCGATCGATGCCTCGGCGTCCGTCAACAGTTCCAATCGCTGCCTCGACGTTTCTGCGTACTCGAGAACGGAAGCGACAGAGCCGCCGTGCTTGCGCGCAAGCCGGTCGAGCAGAGCCAGCCGCTCCTCCGTCGCCTCGAGCAGCCCTGGTTCCGTCCCTAGCGACTCGCAGTAGCGACGGAGCTCTCCAGCCAGGTCATCGGCTTCGATCGCCAGCGACCGCCAACGTGCGTTCAGGGCATCAAGCTGATCATCGATCCCCTCAACCCCATCTAGCCCACCACTCGCGGATGCAAGATGGGCATTGACTCCTTCGCCGTCCTCCGGCGCGAGCGTCTCGCAGGCGCTGTAGGCGGCGCCTCGAAGCCCTTCGAGATGAGCCAACCTGCCGCGCGCCGCCAACAGCTCCTCCTGCTCACTCTCGGAAGGAGCAGCCTCGTCTATCTCGGCGATCTCGAACTGCAGTAGATCAAGCTCGCGCTCGCGGGCTCCATCGAGCGCCCGTAGCTCTTCGAGCCTCTGCTCGCACTCCAGTACGCGGGCATGTGCCGCCGCCATTGTGGTGCGACGCGCCCGTTGGTCGGGCCCACAGAAGCCGTCGAGAATGTCGAGCTGAGCCGAAGCGACCGTAAGTTTGCGGTGCTCGTGCTGGCCATAGAAGACGAGCATCGTCGCAGCGACGTCGCGCAGATCGCCGACAGTTGCCGAGCGGCCGTTTATCAGCGCGCGCGTCCGACCTTCGGCGGCGACGCGGCGGGCCAGCACCAGCTCTTCGGCGCCGGCCGGTATCCGCTCTCCAAGCTCGGAGCGAAGTTGATCCGGTAGGGCGAAGACACCTTCGACGTAAGCCTCCTCGGCACCGGGCCTAACGATGCCCGCGCGCGGACGTCCTCCGAGGAGCAGATCGAGCGCGTGAGCTAGCACCGTCTTTCCGGCCCCGGTCTCTCCGGTGAGCACGTTGAGACCGGGCGCGAGCCGTAGCTCAGCGCTCTCAATCAGCAGCAGGTTCTCTACTCGAAGCTCGTGAAGCACTGCTCCGGTTTAGCAGTGGGCGGGGACAGATTGGGCCTCCGATTGCCAGTCAAGACGCCGATTTGAGCGTCATTCCTAAGCCGCCGTAACAGGCCTATGACGAAGAGAGCCGACCGAACGTTTCGCGTAGCCGTCGATAGAAGCTTGAGTCGACCGGCAGCGCCAGCACAGCTTGATCTGGACTGAAGCGCGCTGTGACCTGACCGCCGCTCGCGATCTCCGCGACCGGCCGTCCGTCGATCGATAGCTCGACAGGGTCATGTGAGCGGTTGTCGACCAACAGCTCGTCCTCCGGCGCGATAACTAGCGCGCGAGCAGTCAACGAGTGAGGTGCGATAAACGAGACGACGTAGCCTTCGACTCCCCAGGCCATCACCGGTCCGCCGTTGGCGAGGTTGTACCCAGTCGAACCTGCCGCAGTTGCCACGACGAGGCCGTCACAACGAACGCTTCCCGCCTCATCGCCGCCAACGGCGTAGGCGAGCTGCGCTACGCGGTCACCTGCCCGGCGCGTGATCGCGATGTCGTTGATCGCAAGCCAAGAGGTGCCGTCGACCTCGACTTCGATCGCCGGTAGGACGAGCCGCTCGAATTCGCCCCGAACGGCTCCTTCAAGGCCTGCGGCGACGTCGTCGCGGTCGATCGCTGCAAGGAAGCCAATCTCGCCGAAGTTGATACCGATCACTGGCACGCTGGTACCGGCGTAGGCGCGGAGGGCGCGCAAGACCGTTCCATCGCCGCCGAACGCGACTGCCAGTCCTGCGTCGCGGTCGAGCTCGGCGTTGAGCTCAACTCCGGGCCCGGCGTCGATCGACGGGTGCTTTGCCGTCTCTTCCGGGTCTAGCCGAACGGTCAGATCGCGGCTGTGCGCGAGGCCGATCAGGTGCCGGAGGGCGTCGTCGGTCTGACCGGGACGGGCGTGCGAGAAGGCAGTGATCGAACCACTGATCGGCTGGACGCTCATAGCCCTGCCCCATCAAGTGCCGCGCCGAGATTGCCCAGAGCGCCGGCCCTGTCGCCTTCCGCAAGGTGGATAAAACTCTCCTGATTGCCCTTCGGGCCGGGGAGCCCCGAAGAGGCGAAGCCAAGGATTGAGGCGCCGCAGCGTTCGCGCGCAAACTCGGCAACCGCTGCCACGCTCTCCTTGCGAAGGCCGGGGTCGCGAACCACGCCTCCCCTCCCCACACGATCTCGACCGACTTCAAATTGCGGCTTCACCATCACGACAGCATCGAAGCTGTCGGCCGCGCAGTCAACAAGTGCGGGAAGAACCTTCGTCAGTGAGATAAACGAGAGGTCGGCCGTGATCAGGTCCGG
>WLNV01000058.1 GCA_009699615.1 Actinomycetota bacterium | reverse complement strand
CCTGCGCACCAATGAAGAGCGAGTAACCGGTGATCGCTTGGTTGCAGCGGATGCGGTACTCGGCCTGGTAGAGATCCGGGTTTGCGTCGTCGACCTCGCCGGAATGGACAAAGCCTTTGCATGTGATCTGGTTGTCGTTCACAGCAGCGCGCGACGGCTGAGCACCGAGCGAGCTGATTAGCGCGAGCGTGCCTGCCACAAGTGCGGCGAGCGCCACACCAATGAGAAGTACTCGACGCGGATTAAGACTGATGTTGTTCAAGAGAACCCTCCGTGTGATTGATGGCCGCGCGGAATGCCCGACCCTTGACTAGATGCTGCGACTCAGTGTGAGTCCTGGGCCGCACGCTCGTGTAAACGGAACGTTGTCTGCGCGTAAAGGTCTTGTGACCACGCAGCCATCGCCCAGTGGGCGTCAGTCGCTGCCTGCAACCGGCGCGTTCGCGAAGACCTTCTTGTCGAAAGCCTTGACGCTCGAACTGGAGGCCTTGCCAATTGGCTCGACGCCAAACGCGATCTCAAGCGTCTTCAGCAGCGAATAATGGTCGTATGCCTTGGTGACGGTCGATCCGGCGGCAGCATAGGGCGAGAGCACAAGCGCGCCGACGTTGGCTTGAGCTTCGGTCGGCTTGGAGGCAGCGTGATCGCTCGTGATCACGATCACTCCCCCGTCGGCGTAGGCCTCCGATTCGATGATTGACGGCACGATCTTCTTGAGCCACTCGTCGGCTGCGGCCAACCCACCGACCGCGCCGGCTCCGCAGCCGGCGGCGCTGCCGTCATGGCAGGCGTCTGGAGCGATAAACGAGTAGGCGGGCGTGTCCTCGATCTTCGCGAGGTCGGGCGCGAGGCGGTCAAGACCGATCACGCCGCTGCCGCAATCGGGCGACTCGATGATCGAGCGGAAGTAGACGAACGGGTTGCGCCAGGTCATGTAGCCGTCGCCGGGACGCGGTGCGGCGAAGGGATCGTCTGCGTCCGGGTCGGGGTGACGGCAGCTCGTCACGCCGCTCGCTGGATCGTTGCCGATCGCTTCCAAGTAACCCTTCCAGACCAGCCCTGCGCCTGTCATCTGATCGGGAAGCGTCTTCGTTGTAGGCGGATAGCGGCAGCCGTCACCGCTCACGAGCCCGGTCTTCGAGTCGACCTTGCCTGGCTTGATGTCAACGAACTTCGGGCAGTTGGTGCTGGTCGCGCTGTTCGGTGCTTGGCCGCTGATCAACGCAAGCGAGTTCGGAAGGCCGGCGGCTGAGATCGACTTGTAGTTAGAAAGCAGCGTTCCCTTGGCGCGAAGTTCGGTCCCGAGGTAAGAGCTAGCAGCGATCTTCGCTTTCACGCGCGGCGCGCGCGCCGCAGCGGCCTGCCCGTAGATCTCCTCGTAGCTCGGACCAGAGAGAGTGATTACCCAGGCGTGCTTGATCGGCGCGGCTGAGGTAACGGTTGGCGTCGTGCTGCCGCCGCCGCCCCCACCGCCGCCGCCGCCGCTACCACTTTCCGGCGCGCTGGTCTCGAAGCTGCTGACGCCGGTATCGACCGCTACCGCGTCGGTCGAAGTCGAGGAATCAACTGTTCCGTCGAGCGTGTCGCCACCGAGTGCAGGGTCGGTCGCCTGTGGCGCCGCCGAAGCAACCTGCGCTGACTGCCCAGGCGCGGCGCTGGTGCTGGCAGCCTTTGGTCCTCCGATCACTCCCAGCACAACACCGACTGCAAGAAGCCCGAGCACTGCTCCTCCGACCACGCGCGGCGAGCCGAAGTCGAGATCGCCGAGCGGAAAACCTTCCCAACCGGCCGGCTGCGACCCCGCCTGTGCAGTGGCACCGAGAGCGGCGGCTCCGGTGAGAGCGACTGGAGCCGGATCGCTGGCGAGCGGCGAGCGGGCCGCCTCGACCGGGTCAAGCCGCGCCTCACCGCGCCGCGCGCCGCAGTCGAGGCAGTAGCGCTGATCGCCCGACATTGCTGCTTTGCACTGCGGGCACGGGCCTCCATGCTCAGCGAGTGGGTGACTGAAGTAGTCGGGATCCATCGCTCAGCATTGTGGGTCACAAGCGAGCCGCCGATGTAAACAGGCGGTGACTTCGAGCCAGCCGAGGATTGGGCGAAAGCGGGCGTTCACCGCATCTTCACCGCGAGCACACGAGCAGTTCACATCCTGTAGGGCAGCGGAGCGCACAATCCTGCAGCAGGTCAATGAAAAGGCTGCGGCAAGAGTCGTTGTCAACTGAAACGAAACGAAAGGAACCACCTCTATGTCAAGTGTTCGCCTCCTCCGCGTGTGCGTCGCCCTGGCTGCTGTCGGTGCCATCGCCCTTCCGGCGAGCGCATCGGCTAAGCCAGTGATCACGATGAGCGGTTCGACCTCGGTCGCCCCACTCGCATCGCTGCTCGCTCGCGGTTACCTCAAAGCAAACAAGAACGCAGTCAAGTTCAAGCTCGCTCAGGGCGGCTCCGATGTTGGCATTGCCGACGTTGCTGCCGGCCGTGTATCGATCGGGATGTCATCACGTGACCCGAAGTCGAGCGATCCGGGCGGAATCTTCTTCAACAAGATCTCCAAGGACGGGATCTGCATCGTGACTAACCCTTCCAACCCAATTGCAAACCTTTCCCAGGCGCAGATCAAGGCGATCTTCGGCGGTCAGGTTCGTGACTGGAAGGACGTTGCTGGTTCAGGCATCACCGGCGCGATCGACGTAACGGTCCGCACCGCTGCTTCCGGAACTCAGGATGCGTTCCAGAAGATCTTCCTTGGCACGACGTCGCTAACCGGCGCAGTGTCACAGAAGGCCTCGAACGGTCTGATTCAGCAGGCAGTGAAGTCGAACAAGAACGCGATCGGCTACGTGTCGATGGACTTCATCGCTGGCACCAACGCAGCGGCCTACAACGGGGTTGCTTGCAACCTGCGTAACGCAAAGTCCGGCGAGTACGGCGGCGTCCGTAACTTCTGGATGGTCACGCGTGGACCTGCCAAGGGCAACATTCAGAAGTTCATCAAGTGGGCTCAGGATTCACCTGCAGCCGCGAAGATCACCGGAACTCACTGGGTTCCGCTGAAATAGTGCTGGACCGGCTCAGAGAGCCATGGACGGACAGGCGCGCCGGGCTGTTGCTCGGCGCGCTTGCCTGTTCTGTGCTGGCCGTAATCGTCTTCATGCTCGTGTTTATCGCGATCAAGGCGTGGCCTTCATTTGCTCACAACGGGCTTTCGTGGTTTTCCTCTAAAGGCGTCGTTGACCAGCAGCTCGATGCGATGGTCAACTCGGGACCCAACCCGACCAGCGCCGATTACCAGCTCGGCGCTTGGCCGCTGATCTACGCGACGCTTCTCACCACCTTCTTCGCCACCGTCTTCGGCCTGATCTTCTCGCTTCTGTCAGCGATCTTCATCGTTGAGTTCGCGCCCGAGCCGATCCGCCGCGTAATCGTTCCCGTCGTGCGGCTACTCGCCGCGGTCCCGTCGGTCATCTACGGCCTGATCGGGATCCTCGTACTCGCACCATTCATCGGTAACAGCGTCATCTCGGCCGACCAGAAGACTTCGGTGCAGTTCGTGATTCCACTCTCCGGCACCGGCCTTGGCGTCGCGATCGCGGTACTGACAGTGATGATCACGCCGATCATGATCGCGATCACGGTCGACGGGCTGCACTCTATTCCGCGCGCCTGGAAGGAGGGCGCCCTTGCCCTCGGCGTCAACCGCTGGCGCGCGATGTGGACTGTCACGGTCCGCGCCGCCCGCCCGGCGATCATCGCCGGCGCCGTGCTCGCGACGGCTCGCGCGCTAGGCGAAGCGATCATGATCTCGATGGTCGCCGGCTCGAAGGGCTTCGCGCCGAACCCGCTTGATGGCTTCACCTTCTTCTTTGAACCGATCCGCACGCTCGCCGCAACAGTTGTGGAGGACGCCGAGTCGATCAACGCTCCTGCGATGCAGGCCAGCCTCTACGCAATGGCTCTGGTGCTGCTGGTCGGGGCCTTCTTCCTCTCGCTCGGCAGCTGGATCGCCAAGCAACCGCTGAAGAAGTACGGGACGAGGTCATAGTGGCCGTCCCCACGCGCCCAGCGGCCTCGACTCCGCCGCTCCCCCCACTCCCGCTTCCGCGCTCTCCCGGCGGCCGCCAAGGCAAGCCGCCGAAGAAGCGGCGCGTCAATGAATCGGTCCGCACATGGCGGCTCACCGACCGAATCGGCTACGTGATGATGTGGGCGGCAGGACTACTGCTCTGCGCGATCGGGATTGGAATCCTCGTCTACATGGCCTTCAAGGGGCTTCAGTACCTGCGGCCTGACCTCCTCTTCAGCAGCCCGACGGCCGACGTTGACCAATCGAAGAGCGGCGGCTTCCTCGACCCACTGCTGGGAACGGTCCTGATCACGCTGATCGGGATCACGATTGCGACACCAATCGCGATCGCAGCGGCAACCTGGATCGTTGAGTACGGTCGCCCGACTTGGCTGGCGCGCCTGATCGATTCAGGAATCGAGATCATCGCCGGCACCCCCGACATCGTGATCGCCCTCTTTGGCCTCGTGCTCTTCCAGCAAGGCATCTTCGGCTGGATGTCATTCACGGCCGCTGGCGGTGCGGTCTTCGGCCGCTCGTTCCTGACCGCTGGCGCGATGATGTCGCTGATCGCGCTGCCAATGGTCTTCGCCGCCACACGCGAAGGCCTCCAGTCGATCCCGGCCCACGTCCGCGAGGCCTCCTACGCGCTCGGGAAGACGAAGGCGGCGACGATCCGTCGCGTCCTGCTTCCTTCGGTGAAGGCCAACATCTCGACCGGCGCAGCGCTCGGAATGGGCCGCATCGCCGGCGACACGGCGATCATCGTCGTGCTGCTCGGCGCATCGCTGACGCTTGACCCTGAGGGCAGCGTCCCCGGGCTCAACGTGCTGAAGGGAACCGGCGGCACGCTGACCAGCTACGTCTACAACAACTCGCCGGCCGGCGAGGGCAACGCGCCGCAGAAGGCCTACGCGGCCGCCTTCGTGCTGCTGCTGATCGTGCTCGCACTGAACTTTGCCGTTGATCTGATCGCCCGCAGTGGCGCAAAGACCGGATTGGAAACCTCGAGGCTGGGAGCCCGCTGATGATCGACCCGCACGAATCGACCGCACGTCAACAGCACGTTACGAGCGAACCGGCAAACGGAGTGATGCCACCGCCGGTGCGCCGGATCACGCTCGACCGTCAGCCAACCGTCGCGCTCCCGCCGTCACAAGACGCCGTCGCGATCGCCAACGCCGGTGATCGCAGCCTCGCCGCAGCCGCGCGCCCGGCCCGTGGCATCGCCGGCCCAGAGCGGATGACGATTGATGGACTGAGCGTCTACTACGGCGACAACCACGCCGTCAAGAACGTCTCGCTGCCGATCCGTCAGGGCGAAGTGCTCGCTCTGATCGGGCCATCGGGCTGCGGCAAGACGACGCTGCTGCGGACGCTGAACCGACTGACTGAGCTGACCGGCTCGGCCCGCCGCGAAGGGCTGATCACGCTCGATGGCGAGGACATCGACTCGCTCGAGGTGACCGAGCATCGCCGCCGAGTCTCAATGGTCTTTCAGCAGCCGAACCCGTTTCCGATGTCGGTCTTTGACAATGTCGCTTACGCGCTGCGCGAGCAGGGATCGAAGCGACCGAAGAAGAAGGTGCTCGAGCCTTACGTCGTTGACGCGCTCCAGCGGGCAGGCCTCTACGACGAGGTTTCCTCGAACCTGGACCACCCGGCGCTGCGCCTCTCCGGCGGCCAGCAGCAGCGGCTCTGCATCGCGCGCGCACTCGCTGCGCGGCCTGAAGTGCTGCTGATGGATGAGCCCTGCTCGGCGCTCGACCCGAAATCGACGAACGTGATCGAAGAGCTGATCGTTGAGCTGCGTAAGGAACTGGCGATCGTGATCGTCACCCACAACCTCCAGCAGGCCTACCGCGTTGGCGACCACGTCGCCTTCATGTACCTCGGCGACCTCGTTGAATACGGCCCGACCGATCAGGTCTTCGACAACCCGCAGGCGGCGCGGACGCGCGACTACATCGGTGGCGCCTTCGGATGATCTTCCGCTCCGTCCTCACCGCTGCAGCACTGCTGGTCACGGCGAACGGCCTCTCGGCCTGCGAGTCAACCCAGGACACGAGCCAGCGGCTCTCGCTCAATGCCAAGAAGCTGCTCAACGTCGAGGGGCTGAAGGTGACGAAGCAGAACTCGCAGATCAAGGTCGCCTCAACCGCCACGCTCCACGACCAGTACGGCTCAGCCGTCGTAGTCAACCTCGTCAACAGCGGCAAGACACAGCTAAACGTCCCGATCGCCGTGGCATTGCTCGATAAGAAGAAGAAGAAGATCTGGGACAACTCGCTGGCCGGACTCGACATCTCGCTGATCAGCGCAGCGGTAGTTGAACCGGGACGCAGCTTCTGGGTCAACAACCAGATCCAGTCTCAGGAGCTGCCAAGCGGCTCGAAGGCCAAGGTGGGCATCAGCGACACCCCTCTGAAAGCTCCGCTGCCGAAGATTGTCCTATCGAAAGAGGCACTGAACAGCGACGTTTCCGGCGCATACTTGGGCGGCATCATCACAAACAATTCGAAGATCCCGCAGAAGCGGCTCGTGATCTCCTGCATCAGCACCAGCGGCAGCAAGATCAAGGCCGCCGGGCGCGCGATCATCGAGCGCCTGCTCCCGGCCCCGACCAAGAAGCCAAACCTCTTTCGCGTCTACTTCATCGGCAACCCAAAGGGCGGAAGCCTGAAGTGCCAAGCACCACCAACAACACTGACTGGAGAGTAAGAAACCATGTTTAGCGACCAGATCAACTCACCACTGGTAGGAGTTCCGGGTGACAGCTGCGCATCGTGCGGGTCGACGCTCAGCCCCGACCAGCGCTACTGCCTCGCCTGCGGCACGCGCCGCAGCGGCGCCAACCTTCACTTCCAGCAGATCCTCTCGTCCGATAGCGCCGCGCCGATGGCCACAGGCGCCGCTGCAGCCACCCCTGCCGCCGGAGGAGCGGCGACCGGAAGCTCGGGCCGCTCGTCGATGCCGGCGCTGGCCTCGATCGCCTGCCTGCTGCTGGCGCTTGGAGTAGGTGTGCTGATCGGCAAGTCGGGCAGTGGGTCGGGCAGCGCGGCGACAACCCAGGCCGTCACCGCTGCTCCTGCTGCAACCGACACTGCGGCCGGTGCTGCCGCTGAGACGACGGCGACAAAGAAGAGCGCGAAGTCGTCATCGAGCACCGCTCCCGCGGCATCGACGGCGGCAAACCCGTCGCTGAAGAAGCTTGAGAGCCTCTCGCCGACGGAGTACCAGAAGCAATCGCTGAAGTTGCCAAAGGTCGTCGGGACCGGCGGCGCTCCACCACCCAAAGACAACAAGGCGCCAGCCGGTGGCGGCTCCTTCGACACGATTGGATGACGATGAACATCTTTGACAGAGTGCGCAAGAACGGCACCCACGCCGCAGCTGACGATCACCTCGGGCCCGGCTCGCCGGCCTACACGGAGGTTCACCAGCGCCGCGACGAGCTTGCCGCCGTCGTCGCCGAGATGACATGGGATCTCGGTGGCCTTACCTACGAGATGGCGATCCGCGACCACTTCCGGATTGACGTCCTTGTTCGCCGCGCAAGCGAGCTGCAGGAGGTCGATGCTCAGCTCGGCGAAGTCGAGCGGCTCTTGGCTGCCGATTACGAGGGAATCAGCGGTGGCTGTCGCGCCTGCGGTGCTCCACACAGCCGCGGTGCGGTCTATTGCTGGCAGTGCGGCCTGCAGCTATTGCAGGAATCGCAAAGCGCCGTTGTTACCGGCGTCACGGCGCCAACGGCGGAGATCCCAGCCCCCGCCCAGACAGTGCCAGCGCCCGAGACGCAGATCCAGCCTCCAGCGCCGCCGCGGCAGCCACTCCCGCCCCGTTAGCCGACACTCGCACGCTGCGCGGCTGGGTGCCCGCTTGCAGCGCTAACGCGAGATTGAGATCCGCACGTATCTTTTCGCCGTAAAGGGTGTACGTAGTTCACGGTGAAGAAGGGGTTTGTCAGATCTTCAGGATCTCTTTACCACCACAGTGATACTTAGTTTCAGAGCGTGATCGACGGGCAGTGTGACTGAGGTTGCACGCGCAACGATTTTCCGCTACAATTCCTACTTAGGACATCGGATATGGAATCAACAATCAACATCTCATCCTCCCTGCCTGACGAGGTACGCGAACCGACCACGGTCGCAGACCCCGTTGATCAGCTACTGCGGCGTGCGTCGCAGTACCGTCTGCTGCGCCCAACCGAAGAGCTCGAGCTCGCAAAGCGGATCGAGCGCGGTGACCTGCGCGCCAAGGAGCTGATGATCAACTCCAACCTGCGCCTCGTAGTTTCGATCGCCCGCCGTTACCAGGGCCTCGGCCT
>WLNV01000057.1 GCA_009699615.1 Actinomycetota bacterium | reverse complement strand
GCAACGACGACGCCAGGCCTTGCCGCCTGATTGTCGAGCAGCGCAGCGATCGCGTAGGGCCTCAGCGACCGTGAGACGAATGCATCGCCGCCCTCGCTCAGCAGCTTGGCTCCCTGCGGGTCGTTAGCCAGCGCCCCGAGCAGCCCTCTCAACGACACGGCCGCGATCCCCTAGGCCGAGCCGGTCAGGACGGCCTGACCCAACACGATCTGTTCAGCGAGATCGCTGGCGGCGGCAACCAGCGCGTTTACCTCGGACTCGGGCTGGGTCCAGCGGCCGAGAACGTAATCGGAGACGGTCGCCCGATCGGTTGATTGAGGCCGTCCGACCCCGATGCGAAGGCGACCGAAATCTTCCGAGCCGAACCCCTTGCGCAGAGATTTGAGGCCATTGTGGCCAGCCAAGCCGCCGCCAAGGCGTGGCTGAAGCTGCCCGAAAGGAAGATCAATCTCGTCGTGAATAACCAGCACATGATCGAGCTCAACTTTGAGTGATCCGCGCGCCGGGCCGGCCGACGTTCCAGACTCGTTCATGTAGGTCAGAGGTTCAAGCAGCGCCACGCGCACAGCCGGTCCGCCGATGGGGCCCACTCGCCCGCTGACGATCAGCCCGTTGAAGCTCTTGCGCGGGCGTCCCAGATCCCAGCGCTTTGAAAGCTCCGAGATAACCTGAAAGCCAACGTTGTGTGGCGTCCATTCATAGCCTGCCCCGGGGTTTCCTAGGCCTACGATCAGCCAGTCAACCGGCTCGGAGCGTGAGAAGAAGCGGCCCACGGTCTGATGCTACGGCGCGGAGCGCGGACTAGCCAGCGTCGTCGCCGGACTCGCTGCCCGACTCGTCGCTACCTTCGCCGCTCTCGCCACCTTCACCCTCATCGGAGGCGCCCTCGGAAGGCCCGCCTTCCTCGCCGATCAGCTCGGTCTCCTGCTCAATCGATTCCTCAACCTCAAGGCGCGGAGCAAGCAGCGAGACGACGACCAGGTCGGCTTCGTCGAGCAGCGTCACCCCGGATGGGACAACGGCTGCGGAGAGCGGGGCGGTCTCACCAATGTTCAGTTCGGCGACCGAGATCTCGATCGACTCCGGAATCTCGTTTGGCAGCGCCTCAACGTTGACTTCGCGGATTGGCTGGTCGACGACGCCACCTTCGACAACGCCAGGCGATTCGTCGGCGCCGACAACGATCAACGGCACGACTGCCTGAATTGCAACATTGAGGTTGACGCGCACAAAATCGACGTGCGTCATCTCGCCGCGGACCGGATGGCGCTGGGCGTCCTTCAGAACGGCCGGCTCGCTTGTTCCGGCAACGACGAGATCGACTACGGCGCCGGAAGCGTGAAGTGCGGCGCGCAGCTCGCGGCCATCAACGGAGAACGAGACCGGCTCCCCTTCGCCGCCGTAGAGGACGCCAGGGACCTGGCCCTCGCGCCGAAGCCTGCGGGTTGAGCGCGAGCCATGCGGTTCGCGCGGAGAAGCGTTGAGTGTCGAGTTGTCGGATTGAGCCATCAGCGGCGCTCGATGGTAGCGGGATCGCCGCGCGCGGGCGCTCTGGCGGCTCCGATGGCAGCCGAGTTAGCGCGTCGAGCCGACCTGCTTCGTGGCCTTGAAGGCCTTCTGAACCGGCGCGAAGGTTGGCTTTTTCGAGCCGCCAAAGCTGACCAAACCCTTCTGGAACAGTGGCGGAGACGCGAGCGGGTTGCCGCCGTCCCAACCGGGCCGGACCCAGAAATCCTGCAGCGCCCAGTAGAGCGAGCCGGAGAGCCACGGCTTGCTTGCGTAGACGCCCAGATGAAACTTGATCAGCTCGTTCGCAAAGCCCCACGTGCCGCGATCTTCGGGAGGGCCGTCGGAGCTTGCCTCGGCACCAAACTCGGAGATCATCATCGCCTTCTTCGAGTAACACTTCCGCGCCAGATCGAGAGCATCCGACAGCAGATCGCGGTCGGCCATCGACCCGCTCTCGCCGACGTACCAGCCGTAGTAGTCATTCATTCCGATCAGATCGAGCGGGTCGTAAGCGCTCTCGCAGGCAGCTCCCGGCACGCCGGCTGCAATGCCGACGGGTCGGCTTGGGTCGAGCAGCTTGGCCTTCGCCGTGGCCGCGGCGATGTAGCTGGCCTGCGCATCATCGGGATTCCCGGCCAGCTCATTGCCGATCGACCAGACGATCACGGAAGGGTGGTCGCGGTTGACCTCAACCATCGATCCGACGGCGGCGACGTAGCGCGCTCGGTTGGCGGGAACCGCAAGTTGGGGGTTGGGAATCTGGTAGACCGGAACCTCCGACCAGACGAGCAAGCCGAGCTGGTCAGCGCGCTGCAACGTGTACGGATGGAGCGGGTAGTGCGCACGGAGCATCAGACCGCCAAGTTCGCGCGCCCAGCCGATCTGCCGGTCGCGCGTTGCGTTGTCGATCGCGAAGCCGCGGCCGGGAGCATCCTCGTGCATCCCGACGCCGCGGAGGTCGAGCCGCTGGCCGTTGAGCGTCAAACGCCCGCTGCTGTCGACCTTGATCGAGCGCACACCGACGTGGCGCGTGTAACGCTGCACTGTCCGTGCGCCGATAGCGGCGACAAGCGAGGCGTCGTAGAGGTTTGGATCGGCAGGCGACCAGAGCTTCGGCTTCGCAACGCTGAGCTTCTTCGTCAAGGTCACAGAAGCTCCGGGTGCGATTCGCGCCTGACCGATCGTCAGCCGTCTCGTACCAAAGCGCCCTGCGACGGTGACCGTCTGAGTGGATCTGCCGAGATTGCTGAGCTTGACCTGCCAGTTGACGCTCGCGGCGCAGCGCGGGCACGGCAGGTCGGGACGTACGTCGACCGAGGTGATGTCGATCCGATCGACCGCTCTCAGGTAGACCTCGCGCAAGATCCCGGCGTAGTTCCACCAACCGCCCTGAGGCTGCCCGTAGTCGTTGGTACGGGCAGGCGGCATGTCGTTGATCGTGCGACGGCTGTCAACCCTGACGACAAGGCTGTTGGCTCCGCCAGCCTTGACCGAGGCCTTGGGCAATCTGATCTCGAACGGCTCGTAGGCGCCGCTGTGGCTTCCGATCTGAACCCCGTTGAGCCAAACGGTGGCAGCGAAGTTGACCTCTTCGAAGCGCATTACCCAAGCGCGATCGGAAGCCCCTGGCGGAAGCCGAAAATCCTTTCGGTACCAGCCGACCGATCCGAGGTAGGAGGTCATGCTGTCGTCGCCGGCATTCCACGCGTTTGGGATTACGGTCGGAACCCAGTCGGCGCTGCTGCTCTGCTTCTGCCAGCCCTGTGCAAGGCCAAGGTTGTTCGGATCGAGGCGCCGCAGCCAGCTTCCGTCAACCAGATAGCGACCGGACGGGCCATCGGTGTACAGCGTCTTCGCGCTGGGGACCGAGCCGCCCGACGGCGAGGCAGCCTGGGCGCCGGCGACCGGCAACAGAGCTGCTGCCAGAAGCGCAGTGAACAGCGCAATCAGCCGGGGCATGATCCCTCTCCGGGAATCGGCCGGCTGATCGAGTGAAGAACGATGCTGCCGCCGATGAAAGCAAGTCCACGACGCTCGACCGCGACGCACTGGACAACCGCAGGCGTCGCGCCACCGCGGTCCCAAGCGACCCGCGAAGCGCCGCTGCTGGCGGCAAAGGCGTACGAGCTACCCGAGTCGTAGCGCAGAATCGTCAAGCGGCCGCCTCCGCGCAGTGTGCGGGCGTTGGCGTTGACGTCGGCACGGCACTTCGGCTTCTGCGCACAACCGGGGAGCAGCGCCAGCATCCCTGACG
Organism: Actinomycetota bacterium; assembly: GCA_009699615.1. Classification (GTDB taxonomy): domain Bacteria; phylum Actinomycetota; class Thermoleophilia; order Solirubrobacterales; family Solirubrobacteraceae; genus F1-60-MAGs163. Next base: position 4,693 of record WLNV01000057.1, on the reverse strand, counting down.
CATCGCCCTCCTTCTGAAGGTGAAGCAGCTCAACGACCGCAGCACGCTCACGATTCTCGGCCGTCAGCCAGCGCGCGGCGAAGGCCGAAGCGGCAAGGAAGAGCAGGACAAGCAGGGCGATTACCCAGATTCGCGGAAGAATCACGAAGTCAGAGGGTAAACGCCGGTCGGGCGTCGAGCGCCGGTCGCGCGTTGCCGAGGACGCGCTGGCGGTAGTCTGGCAACGTGATCGCGAAGATTCTTTTCATGCCGATCGGGCTTCTGCTCGGCACCGTGCTGGCGAAGCGTGTCGGTCAAACGACTTTCGCCGACGGCTGGGAACGGACGCGGGGCGCTGAGCCGCCGACCGCTACAACCGAGCTGGCAAGTTGGCCGGAGGTGATCGCCGCGGCCGCGCTCAAGGGTTCGATCATCGCCGTGACGACCGCCACCTTCACGCGGGCCGGGGCCTCGGGTTTCCGCTACATCACAGGCTTCTGGCCCGGCGAACGGACCCGCCCACCTGCCGCACGGCTGCAGGCCCGCGGCGACTGAAGTCAAGACGATGGCTACTGCCGCCGTACTGCTGATGCAGCAGCTTGGCTTAAGCGACGAGGAGCTCTGCGCCGCGCTCGACAGCAACCCGATCGAGATCATCGCCGACAGCCTTGACCACCGGCCTGAGCTGCCGATCCTGCTGCAGCTGACCGAGGAGGCTCAGGCGAGCGTTGGTCCCGAGGTGCTGAAGCTTTGGGTTCGTACCGACGGGCCAAACGGGAGACCGATCGAGCATCTGCTGGCGCGCGACTTCGCCGCTTTCGAAGCAGCGGTCGTGACGCTGATCGAGCGCGGCTTCGTTATCGGCGGCTGAAGTTAGAAGAGCTGGTTCTCGCCGCCGAAGACTTCGCTGACGGAGTCGTCGGTGAAGATCCTGCGAATCGAGTCGGTCAGCACGTCGGCGCAGGTCAGTACGCGAACGTTCTCCGGCGCGCCGGGCCGAAGCGGGACTGTGTCCGTGACGACGATCTGTTCGAAGCTTGCGCTCGCGAGATTCTCCCATGCGGCGCCGCTGAAAATTCCGTGCGTAGCGGCCGCGTAGACGCTTGTCGCCCCGGCTTCCAGCACCGCTTGACCCGCGACGGCGAGAGTGCCTGCGGTGTCGATCATGTCGTCGACGAGGACCGCGGTCTTCCCTGCAACGTCACCGATCACGTAACCGACCTCGGCAACCTGATGGTCGGGGCGCTCCTTATCGAGGATCGCGAGTTCGGCTCCGATCTTGGAAGCGAACTTCTTGTTCAGCTTGACGCGACCGGCATCTGGAGAGACGACGACGAGATCATCGAGTCCGAGATCCTCGAAGTACTGCGTCAGCATGAACATCGCCGTCATGTGATCAACCGGTATTTGGAAGAAGCCCTGCACCTGACCGGCATGAAGGTCCATTGTCAGGACGCGATCGGCGCCAGCCGATTCGAGCATCCGCGCCACCAGTCGTGCGCTGATCGGTTCACGCGGGGCCGACTTCTTGTCCTGACGGGAATACCCGTACCACGGCGTTACAGCGATCACGCGGTGGGCAGAGGCGCCGACGGCTGCGTCGATCATCACCATCAGCTCCATCAAGGCGTCGTTCGCTGTCACTCCGGTGGCCGCGTTGCCGCAGGTCGGCTGAACGATGAAGACGTCAGCGCCACGGATCGACTCGTCGAAGCGGCAGTAGACCTCGCCGTTGGAGAAGGTCTTAAGCGTCACCGGGCCGAGGTCGACGCCGAGCCGGTCGGCGATCTTCGAAGCCAGCTCGGGGTGAGCGCGACCGGAGACGACCATCATCCGCTTGTCGTAATCCATCGGGATGCTGGTTGCTGGCTGCAGGCCGCTCTGGGTCACCATTTCGATCGGGAGTCTAGGCGCGAGATCGGTCACTTCTTATCCTCCGCCTCACGCTTGCGGCGCGCGTCGTATCCATCCTTGTTCTCCTGCCGCCCTCGGCCGATCGCCAGCGAGCCTGGCGGAACAGCTTCGGTAATGACGCTGCCGGCCGCCGTCCAAGAGTCGTCGCCGACCTCAACCGGCGCGATGTAGGAGACGTGCACGCCCCCATTGACGCGCTCACCGAAGACCGTGCGGTGCTTGTTGACGCCGTCGTAGTTCGCGGTGATCGTCCCCGCGCCAAGGTTGGCGCCGGCTCCCACCTCGGCGTCGCCGACGTAGGAGAGGTGCGGAACCTTCGCACCTTCGCCAATGTCGGAGTTCTTCAGTTCAACGAAGGCTCCGACCTTGGCCCGCTCGCGAACCAGCGAGCCGGGCCGAAGGTGCGAGAACGGCCCAATGCTTGCCTGGCTGCGGACTTCGCATTCGGTCAGGTGACTGCGCAGCACGGTGACGTCGTCACCGATAGTGGCATCGGTCAGAGTCGAATCCGGGCCGATCGTCGAGCGTTCGCCGATCTTCGTCGCGCCGCAGAGCGCGGTGAACGGTTCGATCACGCTGTCGGTTCCGATCTCGACGTCGATGTCGATCTGCGTTGAAGCCGGAGCGACGATGTCGACACCGCTAAGCAGGTGGGCCTCGATGATCTGCATCTGCGCCAGATCGCGCAGCTCGGCGAGGTCAACGCGATCATTGGCACCGAGCAGCATCGAAGGATCGTCAACGGAGTGAACGGCGACCGTTCCCCCGGCAGCCTCGATCAGCGGCAGTACGGCCGGGAGATAGCGCTCGCCCTGACTGTTGTCGGTACCCACGGCGGGCAGAGCTTCAGTTAGCGCAGCCGGATCGAAGACGTAGACGCCGCTGTTGACCTCGGTGATCAGAAGCTCCTCGGCGGTGGCATCGCCTTCGGTCTTGGTCTCAACAATTTTCTCAAGCGTGCCATCGGCTCTGCGTACGACGCGCCCGTAGCCGCTTGGATCTTCGAGCAGCGCTGTTGCGACCGTCGCCGCCGCGCCGGTGTCCTCGTGAACCGAAACCAGTTCGCGGATTGTCTCAGCGCTGATCAGAGGCACGTCGCCGCTGAGAATCACAACCGGGCTTCCCGCTGGCAGCGAAGCAAGCGCAGCCGCTACAGCCCCGGCCGTGCCGTCGGCTTGCGGCTGGACTACCAGCTCAACATCGTCCCCGAGAAGGCCGTCGAGCGGGCGCTCAGGAGCATCGACGACAATCAGCTTCGTGCAGCCAGCCTCGCGTGCCGCGACGAGAGTCCACTCGATCAGCGAACGGCCGCAGAGGTCGTGGAGGACCTTCGGCTTGCGCGAACGCATGCGTGTCCCTTGGCCGGCGGCCAAAATGACGGCTGTGTAGGCGGACACATGCCCATCGTAGAGGCCGCGGGCTGAAAGCGCAGCTCCGGGTGGACACCTGCAGCGCTACTTAGCTGGGGGGCAGGGATTCGAACCCCGACTAACGGCGCCAAAGGCCGTTGTGCTGCCGTTACACCACCCCCCAAGGGACTTCCCTGATCATAAGCCCTGACCAGCGCCAGCGGCCCGCACGAGGGTCAGCGCGGGTTCGATACGCGGCCGCCGCTAAGGCCCGGTTCGCTGGCGGGCCCGCCACGGCGAGGGATTCCAAGCACACGCATCGCCTTCAGCCCGAGGCTGAGCTTCTCGCGCCCGTCGCTTGAACCAACATCGTGGCCACAGAGATCGCGGACCCGTTCCAGGCGGTAGCGGACGGTGTGGCGATGTGTGAAGAGCCGCTGCGCCGTGCCGGCAACATTGCCGTCGGCCTCAAGAAAGGTCTCAACTGTCAGCACCAGATCGGTCTCATATTGCTCGTCGTAGGCGACCAGCGGCTCGACTGTCTCCGAGTAGAAGCGCTGCAGCTCCTCCGGGTTATCTGCCATCGCCGAGAGCAGCAGCCGGTAGGCACCGGTCTGCTCAAAAGCCATCACCGGATGCTCGTCGTCTCCTTCCGCGACGTTGACGGCCAGCAGCGCCTCGGCGGCAGCGCGGTGGAGCTGGGCGAGATCGCTGCAGGGACGGCTGCGGCCGATCGTCACGCTGTGCCCAGTGAGGCCCGCCAGCAGTTCGCTGCGGATCGCCCCCGCGGCGCGCGCAGCTAGCGCGTCGTCGCCGCTCGGCAAGAGGACGACCACGTCGTCGCCGGGCAGTTCACGCGGCGGCGTCAGCGCGCTGAGAGAACCGGGGACAACGCCGCAGGCGGCGCGGTCGACCAGCGAATGCACGCGAGCGCGGCGGCCCTCGCTGGCGGCGACGTGGGCGTGTGCACGTACAACGATCATGCTGGCACCGTCGTCAAGACTGGTACCCAACTCTGCAGCGGCCGCACCGACGGCGAGAGCGTCGTCGAGTTCGCGCGTCATTACGGCCAGCAGGAAGAGTTCGGAGGCTTCGGCCGACGCACGCGACGGCGCCCGAACGCGCTCCACCTCGGAGCCGATCAAAGCCGCTACCAGCCTCAGCAACGCAGCGTCAAGCTCGCCGCGCGCGCGGAGCCGCAGGACACCAACGATCGCGTCGCTGACGCGCAGCTCGATCACTTCAACGCCGCTGCCGTCGGCCAGCAACGATGCCTCGTCGGCCGAGGAGCGCGCCGCTACTGCAAGGACGTGACCGGCACGGTCGCTGACCGCCAGGCTGGCCTCAAGCGTTCGCGCAGCAGCGCGAACAACCTCCGGCAGCCCCGCGCCCGACTCAACGGCATCGGTGATCGCTTCAAGCGCCTCAAGATCCAGCGGACCAGAACGCCG
>WLNV01000056.1 GCA_009699615.1 Actinomycetota bacterium | reverse complement strand
GCAGGGGATTCTTTGGGCCGGCGGCGGTTACGCCGTATGGACGCTGACCGAGTACTGGCTGCACCGCGTCGTCTTCCATTTTGAGCCCGACCATCCGGTCGGCGCGAGGCTCCACTGGATGATCCATGGCGTCCACCACGATCACCCGAACGATCCAATGCGGCTTGTGATGCCGCCGTCGGCGTCGATCCCGCTTGGCCTGATCTTCATCGCCGCCTTTCAGCTGCTGCTCCCGTTCTCGCAGGCGTGCATGCTTAGCGCCGGATTCTTCATCGGCTACCTCACGTACGACATGACTCACTATTACCTCCACCACCGCCGGCCGACGACGGCAGTCGGCCGCAAGCTGCGCGAGCTTCACATGCGCCATCACTTCCAGGACCACGATCGCGGCTACGGCGTTAGCGCTCCGTACTGGGACAACGTCTTCGGCACGGCGCCGAAGTCGCGCAGCGAAGACTGAGTCAAGTTCAGGCTTGGGGAGCGGCCCCGCGCCGAGTCTCTCTCTGTCAAGATTGATTTTATGTTCACACGTGGCTGGGTGTTACTGACCGTAATTGGGCTCGTCGGCCTGGCAGTCGCAACGAGTGCGCAAGCGGCGGTCAAGAGCGCCACCGTCAACGCCGGGGCTCTGCGCGCAACGGTCAGCCCCTCGCCCTGGAGGCTCAGCTTTTCGGACAGCCGCGGCAAGCCGGTTCTAGTTACACGGCCAGGCTCGAAGAACAGCGCCGACGGAACATTTGGCTTCCGGGTTGGCGGCCGGTGGTACCACGCGACGAAGGCGACGTCGATTGTCCGTAGCGGCTCTGCGGTCAAGGTCGCACTGGCAACCAACGATCCGGCGAAGCGGACGATCACGGTTACCGTTGGCCGCGACGCCGATGGCATCATCGTCGTCAGGTCGCTCGTCAGCGGCGATGCCGTCTCTTCGACGGTCGCGTCCTTCGCAACGCATAGCGGTGAGCGCTTCCTCGGCTTTGGCGAACGAGCGAACGCCGTCGATCAGACCGGCAAAGAGGTCAAGAGCTTCGTCACCGACGGGCCGTGGCAGAAGAACGAACGCGAGTTCATGAAGAACATCATCCCCGTCGCCGGACTCGATTCGCGCGATGATGCGACCTACTACCCGATCCCGTGGCTTCTCTCAACGGCAGGCTTCGGCGTCCTCTCCGATAACGATCAGAACGTCGTCCACCGGCTCGGAAGCGAGACGCGCCAGGCTTGGAGCGTCGAAGCGAGTGCGCAGGAACTGAAGCTGCGCGTCTTTGCAGGCCCGAAGCCAGCCGACGCGCTGCGGCGGATGAGTGCCCGCGTTGGTCGTCAGCCGAAAGCTGCTGCGCCGTTCTACTTCGGCCCCTGGTTCCAATCCGACGGGTCCTCGATCGAGGGCGCCGCAGCGATGAAGGCCGCTGACGCCCCGATTTCGCTGATGCAGACCTACGCGCACTGGCTGCCCTGCGGTGTCGGCACGGCTAGCCGCGAGAGCGACGTTCAACAGTTGACTGCGCTGCACAGCGCCGGCTTGGCCGTCACGACCTACTTCAACCCAATGATCTGCACCTCGTATCAGCCGACGTTTGACGAGGCTGCTGCCGCAGGAGCGCTCGGGAAAGACGCTGCCGGCGGTGCGTACAAGTACATCTACACAACCTCGCGCCAGTTTCCGGTCGGTCAGTTTGACTTCTCTTCTGCCGCTGGCGTTGACTTCTTCGGCAGGCTCCTTGGCGAGGCATACGATGCTGGCCACGACGGTTGGATGGAGGACTTTGGCGAGTACACGCCTCAGGACATCAAGTCGGCCGACGGCACGCCCGGTAGCGTGATGCACAACCGCTACCCGGTTCTCTACCACGGCGCCGGATACAAGTTCGCCAGCAGCAAGCCGCGCCCGCTTGCACGCTTTACCCGCTCTGGCTGGACCGGCTCAGCGAAGTACTCACAGATTGTCTGGAGCGGCGACCCGACGACAGACTGGGGTTACGACGGGCTTGCCTCGGCGGTTCGCGATGGGCTGACGATGGGGCTCTCAGGCGTTTCGCTCTGGGGCTCCGACATCGGTGGCTTCTTTTCGATTACGAGCACGCCGCAGACGACGCCGGAGCTGCTGCGCCGCTGGATCCAGTTTGGCGCCGTTTCCGGCGTGATGCGCAACGAAGCCGACGGGATTCAGATCGCGACCACCGGCGAGCGCGCCCAGCCGCTCGATGCTGACGTCCTTCCTGTGTGGCGCCGCTACGCCAAGCTGCGTACGCAGCTCTATCCGTATCTGTCAGCGACCGAAGCGGAGTACGACCGCAGCGGGATGCCGATCATGCGCCACCTCGCGCTAACCGACCCCTCTGATCCGAAGGCGACAGCGCGCGATGACGAATTCGGCTTCGGGCCGGACCTGCTCGCTGCGCCGGTGCTGAAGGCCGGGGCAACAAGCCGGAGCCTCTACCTGCCGAAGGGAACTTGGATCGATTTCTGGCGCTCGGTCGCCTACAACACGTCCGACGGTTCGTTCTCGGTCAAAGGGGCCAAGGCCTTGGCAGGAGGTCGCCAGGTAACAATTCCAGCGCCTGCCGACGAACTTCCGATCGTGGCGAAGGCAGGGGCCGTGATTCCAATGCTGCCAGCCGACGTTGAGACGCTCAGTGACTACGGCAGCGGCGTTGTTCACCTCTCCGACAGGCTCGACCGGATGCACCTGCTGGCATTCCCTAGCGGCAGCTCCAGCGCCGCAATCGGCGTTGGCTCTGAAAGAGTCACCTCGACCGAAGCAAAGGGCAAGTGGACGATTCAGATCAGCGGCTCTCGCTCACGGACCTACACGATTGACGCAGGGCTCGGCGCGCTCAAATCTCCGCTCAAGGTTTGCTCGGTGACTTCGAACGGCGCCAAGCTCCCAGCAGCGGGGTGGAGCTTCGATCCAGCCGCGAAGACGCTTCGCGCGACGGTGACGGCGACCAAGACGACGGTCGTCGTGAGCGGCTGTTAGCCAACTGCCGCACGCAGAGTTGACTTTGCTGTAACGTCGCGCGGGTCGCCGAATGGGGCGACAGACGGTCTGATCAAAAGGGAGAGTCGAATGAAGCGTTTTCTGGTTGGTGCCTGCTGTGCGATCAGCGCGATCGCAATCCTTCCTGCCGCAGCGTCAGCTCGGACCGACTTTGCCTTCAAGGCATTCCAGGTACTCGCGCCTGGCGCCGACGGCAACCTGCCGCTAACGCCCAACTCGACCGACCAAGCTGCGCTCTACGACGCGTTGACGCCACTGCGCGGTGACGTTACGGCCGCCGATCTCAAGAGCAAGTTCCTGTCGGAGAAGTTCGGTCCGGCCGGCAAGATCGTCAAGACTGAGAGCACCGGCCGCAAGGGCCTCTCGATCGTCCGCACCGCTGATGGAATCCCTCACATCACCGGCAAGACCCGCTGTGACGTCACATTCGGCATGGGCTACGTAGCCGCCAAGGACCGTGGCCTCCTCCTCGGCCTAGGCCTCGGGCCAGCGTTCGCCGCCACGCTTGACATCCCCGGCATCAACGCCTTCGGCCTCGTAACCTCGGGCCGCAAGTTCACGCCAAGCGCCGCAACGCGGAAGTTCGTCGCCGATCAGGCCAAGCTGATGACGAAGTACGGCAAGGATGGCAAGGAAGTCCTCGCCGACCTCAAGTGCTGGGCCGACGGAGTCAACGCCTTCAACATGCGCGAGCGCGCAGCGGCCGACCGCATGCCCCACGTTGGATTGACGGAAGCGATCGCGGCCTACGCCTTCATCGGTTCGATCTTCGGTAACGGGGGTGGCGGAGGAGTCAACAGCTCGATGTTCCTGAACCAGCTTCAGACCAAGTTCGGCGTTGCAGACGGTACGAAGATCTACCGCGAGCTAAGCCAGACAAACGAGGCTGAAGCGACGACCTCGATCCCGAACGCCTTCCCTTACAACCTTGTTCCGAAAGGCGCCACTCCAGGCTCGCCGCTCGTTGACGCTGATTCCGCTGGTGCTTCAGCGGTCGCGACGCTCGAAGCGACCGCATCGAGCCACAGGCTTGCATCGAACGCGCTTCTGGCTGCGCCAAAGAAGTCGGCAAGCGCCAACTCGCTCGCCGTAATGGGCCCTCAGCTCGGTTACTTCTACCCCGAGATCGTGCAGCAAGTTGACATTCACGGAGGCGGACTCGACGCCGCTGGCGCAGCGCCTCCGACGATGCCGTACGTGTTGCTCGGCCGTGGCAAGGACTTCGCTTGGTCGCTGACCAGCGCCAGCAACGACAACACCGACGTCTTCCTCGAACAGCTCTGCGAGCCGGGCGGTGAAACCCCAACACGGACGTCGACTCATTACACGTACAAGGGCAAGTGCGTAGCGATGAAGCGCTTCGACGCCGGCCTTCTTGGTGCAGGCGGGAGCGAGCCTGCTCGTCAACTGGTCTTCAACGAGTCGGTTCACGGGCCGATCGGTGGAACGGTGACCGTCGGCGGAAAGCCTTACGCGATCGCAACGATGCGAGCAACACGCGGCCGCGAGCCGGTCTCGGCGCTCTTCTTCAAGCACATGAATGAGAACAAGGTCACTTCACCGACCTCGTTCTTCAAGGTCGCAAATGAGCTTGAGACGACGTTCAACATTCATTACAGCGAGCGCAAGCACATCGCTTTCTTCTCGTCCGGCCGGCTTCCTGTCCGCGCCAAGGGAACGGATCCAAGCCTTGCAACGCTCGGTACCGGCGCTTACGACTGGAAGGGCTTCCTGACCGAGAAGCAGCATCCGCACCAGGCCGATCCGCCTTCCGGCTACATCCTCAACTGGAACAACAAGCCGGCTCCGATGTGGGGCGCCGCCGACGGTACCTACGGTTGGGGCTCAGCTCAGCGGGTTGAGATGTTCACCGGCTTCCCGTCCAAGTCGAAGCTTGAGAACGTCGCCGGCGTGATGAACGGTGCGGCAACGCGCGATCTGCGCGCCTCGATCAACTGGCCGGTAATCAAGCGCGTGCTTGCCAAGACCGACGCGCCAAGCACGCTCGCCAGGCATGCAGCAGACCAGATTGACACCTGGGTCGCAGCCGGCTCCGACCGCCTCGACAAGACCGGCAACGGCGAAATCACCGCTCCGGGCGCTGCGGTCATGGACAAGGCGTTCCCTGGTATTGCTCGCGCCGTGATGGAAGGCAAGCTCGGCACCGACATGACCGATGCGCTGAAGAGGCAGATGGGTTACTCGAACAACCCAAGCGCCGGCGGCTCGTCGTTCGGCAGCGGCTGGTACTCCTACATCGACAAGGATCTGCGACAGATTCTTGGCGACAACGTGAAGGCACCGTGGACCCACCAGTACTGCGGCGACGGCACGGTCAACAGTTGCTCACAGGCGCTGTGGACTGCGGTCAAGAACGCGGCTGACGGCCTTGCGGCCGACACCGGCAGCGTAGATCCGGCAACCTGGCACGCCAGCGCAACCGGTGAGCGGATCAGGTTCGCACCGGGTCTTCTAACCGGTACGACGATGCGCTGGACCAACCGCCCGACTTTCCAGCAGGCGATTGAGTTCAACGGCCATCGTTAAGTAGCGCGCCTCGGCGCTTGGCGCGGACTGCTCAGCCGAGCAGTCCGCATCAGGCTGCGCTGTCGGCTGCAGACGGAAAAGTTGTGGAGAGCAGCTCGGTGCGGGTAATCCGCCCCGAGCGCTAATCTGAGGCTTCGTGTCGACCACCGAACGCAATCGCGACGGCGGCGACGAACGCCTGGAGCGCTACGTGATGATCGCCTTGATCATCGTGATCTCGGTCGCGGTGCTCGTCGGCCTGATCGAATACCAGCCACCGGCGACCTTTGACACGCTCTCTGCGCTGAACTGGTCGCGCGATATCTGGGACGGCAATCTGCCGAATTTCGCGTCTTACCGGGCCCCGACCGAGCACCCGCTGATGCTGGCGATCGGCCTGCTGCTGCAGCCTTTCGGCGACGCCGCGCCGCAGATGTTTGTAGCGCTTGCGCTGATTGGCTACGTCGCGCTGCTTATCTCCGTCTTCCGTTTCGGCGTCTTCGTAACCGGGATCTTCGGCGGACTCGTCGCAATCGGGCTGATGGCGACGCGGCTCGATGTCGCCTGGCTGGCCGGAGTCGGCTTCCTCGATCCGCCGTACGCCGCACTGATCTGCTGGGCGGCGTATCTCGAGGCGCGCCGGCCGCGCCGGGGCGGCATCGTCTGGGTGCTGCTGATCATGGCGGGGCTGCTGCGCCCCGAAGCTTGGCTGCTGCTCGGGCTCTACTTCCTATGGGTCGGCTACCCGCTCAGCTGGTCGGGCCGCTTTCGGATTCTCTGCTACGCCGCGATCGCGCCGCTGATCTGGTTTGCGACCGACTGGATCGTCACCGGCAACCCACTCTTCTCAATGACCGCGACGAGCCGTAACGCCGTCGACCTAGGCCGCAGCCGCCCGTTCTCAACCTTGCCGTATTACACGCTCTATTGGACCAACTCGGTTCTCAAACTGCCGCTCTCGATCCTTTCGGCATTTGGCGTTGTGCTCGCGATTCAGCAGCGGCGCAAGCAGCTCATCCTGCCGGCGATTCTGATTGCGACGACCTGGTTCTCGTACCTCGTTATCGCCAGCGGCGGGCTAGCGAATGTTTGGCGCTACATCCTGATCGCCGTCGTCGGACTGGTTCTCTTTGCGACCTACGCGGTGACCGGTTGGAGCAAGGTCGAGCGCGGCAGCACCTTCAGGAAGGTTTGGGCCGGCAGCGCACTGCTGCTTGTAATCGTCGGTTTCGGCTGGACTGCGACCCACCTCAACCTCAGCCGGATCGACGAGGACGTTCGTCGCCGCAGGGCGATCACAGACCAGTTCCGCGCGATCATGACGACGCCGGCGGTTCTGCGCGCTCGCCGCTGTGGCCCCGTCAGCGTTCCCAACCAGAAGCTGCTGCCGGAAGCGAAGTGGAGCTTCAGGCTCGACCCTCCGGAGATCATTCCGCGCTCGGACCTGACCGTCCCCGTGCAGAAGGAGGGCGTCGCGATCCTGATCAACCCGGCCTACGAGTCGCGCCCCGACCTGAACGTCAATGAGTACGCCGTCGACAACGGTTGGGAAGCGCTGCAGATTCCTCCGCCAGGCTTCAAGTTCCTCTCCAGCAATGAGTACTTCCTCGCCTACGGTCGCTGCGCCCCCGGCAGCCAGTAGACAGATCGGCTCAGCGAGGCAGGCGCAGTGAGCCGCCGCGTGTACCGGTCAACGTCGCGGTAACTGTGGTGCGCTTCTTTGGCATCGCGACGTTCAGTCGAACGGTGCCGTCGCGGCCGCTCCAGCCACGCGCCGAGCCAAGCTTCACGGCTGCGTGTGGAATCGGCTGACCGACGCCAGCCGTGACCGTGACGATCGTCGCCTTGCGGCCATCGGCGCGCGCGCTCAACTTCAGTGCGGGCGTTTGGGTGGGCAGCAGGCTCATCAACGTCGGCTGGCCGTAGCTGGCCGGGCCGGTACTGCTGACCGGCATGATCTGCCACTGCAGCAGGCCACCGGCGACGGGGACGATGTCGAGCCCTTCACTTTCGCCCGACAGGGTCTGCTGAGATTCGATCGTCGCTGCTCCGCTGACGGTGTCGATCGAATTGATTTGGAAATCGGCGCCCTGCTGCCCGGCGAGCAACAGCTTGCCGCGCCAGAAGACGGCTCCCGAGACTCCGCCGAGCCCCTTCAAGGCACCGCTGAGCGTTCGGGCAGGCTTGATCGCGCTTCCGGCCGGAGCGGCGTTCTTGGCGCTGATGTCGGACGTTCGGTAGGCGAGCAGGTCATCGCCGGACGAGGTCCAGGCGTACTTGCCGTCGGGTGAGGTTTCGACCCACATCGCCTTCGCGATAACCGCCGGGTCGAGCTTGACGTAGTAGCGCCAAGCGAGTGTCTTTGGATCGGCCACGCCAAACCCGCCGCTCTTGCAGGTGTTGCCACCGGCGCCGGGGTAGTAGCACTCCAGTGGCAGCAGGAAGCGACCGCCTTCGGATTGGTCGAATGAGCCGTCACCGATGTGGTTGTAGCCGACGGACGCTGTCAGCGCAGCCGGTATCTCGGCGTCGTTGCCGACCAGTTGCCGCAGCTTCGAGTTTGTTCGGTAGGCGCCTTCGGCAACACCGGTGAAGAGCAATGCGGGATCGGCGCTTCCGGGAACGCTGCTGATCCCCTGCCAGTAAGTGAAGCTGATCGTCGTTGCGGTCTTGAGCCGCCAGATTCCTGGGTCGGTCGCGCCCGAAGCGGCCGGTGAGAGAGCAGCAAGCAGCGCAGCAGCAGTTATCAGGACGGCGAGCTTTGATCGGCGCATGCGAGCAACATACCTGCGCGCGAACGGGCTCTGCGGATCTTCGCTCAGACGACCGGCAGCGGCTGGCCGAGGCTGGCGCTGCGCTGCTCGTTGAAACCGGCCGGGATTCCGCTGCGCAGCAGGAAGCGCGGGTTGGCTTGCGTCAGGCGCCAAGCCTGCAGCGATGAGGCGCCCGCTTTCAGCGTTAGGGCGAATCCAAGCGCAGCGGTGTGTTCGCGCGTGCCGGGGTGGGCGTCAGAGGCGAGCGTGAAGGCGTGGCCGCTACGCAGCAGGCCGACGGCGGCCTCCTGAGCTTCGAGACCGTTGTTCCCAAGCAGCGAACAGACGTTGATCTGTAGCAGTGCGCCTTCGGCCACGAGGCCACGCAGGAGCTGCCAGCCGCCATCGTGGAAGAGGCCGCGAGCGCGCTCTGGGTGGGCGATCACGAGGCCGAAGCCGCGCGCCATCAGCTCGCGGCAGCTATCGGCGTAGCGCTGGTCAACGCCG
>WLNV01000055.1 GCA_009699615.1 Actinomycetota bacterium | reverse complement strand
TTCTCGGGCCGCCAAATGTTCGACGAGGCAACCGAGATCGGCGACGAACTTGAGCTTTCCCGCCCTGATCTTGACCGCTGGGCCGTTCGCTCGCATGAGCTGGCAATCGCCGCCACCGACGACGGCCGCCTGCCGGAAGAGATCGTCTCGGTGACGATTTCGAGCCGCAAGGGCGACACCGTCGTTGAGGTTGATGAGGCGCCGCGGCGTGAGACTTCACTTGAGACGCTTGCCAAGCTGCCAGGGCTGGCCAGCAAGGAAGGGAGCCACACTGCAGGCAACTCGCCTGGCGTGAACGATGGTGCCGGCGCGATCGTCGTTGCTTCTGATGAGTGGGCTGCCGCCAACGGCCACGAGCCGCTGGCTGAGATCGTTGCTCACGCTCAGTCGGCCAACGAGTTCGCCTATCTCGCAACAACGCCAGCCAGCGCTTCGCTGAAGGCGCTCGAGAAGGCAGGGCTGCAGCCTGGCGACATCGACCTCTGGGAGATCAACGAGGCCTTCGCTTCGGTCGCCCTTAATTCGATCAACGTTCTTGGCATTGACGAAGAGAAGGTCAACGTCAACGGCGGCGCCGTTGCGCTTGGCCATCCGATCGGCGCCTCCGGCGCAAGGATCGTCGGCACGCTCGTCCATGAGCTCCGTCGCCGCGGTGGCGGACTCGGTTGCGCTGCGATCTGCTCCGGTGGCGGGCAGGGCGACGCAATCATCGTGCGCGTCAACGGCGCCTAGAGTAAGGCTCCATGGAGCCAGCCAAGCAGGCAGCAGCATTCTTTGATCTCGACCGCACGCTGGTCGCGGGTTCATCTGGGATCTACTGGGCGCGCGCAGCGGTCGACGCGGGAATAGTTTCGCGACGCCAGATGGTGCGGCTGCTTGGCGCCAACCTCAAGTTCCGCCTGCGCGGCTCGACCGACGAGTCGACCGACGCGATTCGCGAGCGCCTTTCGGAACTGGTCGCCGGCCGCGATGCGATGGAGTTGCGGCGGATGATGCCGGAGGTCTTGGCTGGCGTTCTGCCGCGGCTGTACCCGCAGATGCTGGAGATCGCCTATGACCATCAGGACGCCGGGCGCAAGGTCTACATCGCGACGGCTTCGTCGCAGATCGTCGCCGAGATGCTCAGCGACGTGCTCGGCTTCGACGGCGGGATCGGCGCTGTGCCGGAGATCGTCGACGGCAGAATGACCGGCCGAGACTCCGATGTCTTCCCATATCGCGAAGGCAAGGCGCAGCGGATCATCGAGCTGGCAGAGCGCGAGGGGATCGATCTCGCTGCCTCATACGCCTACTCCGACTCAGAGTCCGACCTCCCAATGCTGCGGCTCGTCGGCCACGCGGTTGCCGTGAACCCCGACGGTGAGCTTGAGGCGATCGCAGCCGAGGAGGGCTGGGAGCTGATGCGCTTCGATCAGTTGGGGCGAAAGCTGATGGCGCTCGGAGCGCTGGCGCTAATGGGGCTTGTCGGCACCGCTGGTCGCACGGTCGTCGTGCGTCGCAGCGCCGCGCCACCAGCCGGGCCGCGGCTGCGAACCCCTTGGCGACGCTGATGAGTCTCGAGTTTCTCAGCGACGAGCAGCGCGAAATCAACGAACTTGCACGCCGCTTTGCCGACGAACAGGTGGCGCCGCAGGCCGCGCGCTGGGATCGCGACCACGAGTTCCCGCGCGAAACGCTGACGGCGCTCGGCGAGCTGGGACTGATGGGCGTCTGTGTACCCACCGAACTGGGTGGCAGCGGCGCAGACTTTGTTTCCTACACGCTCGTTCTTGAGCAGATCTCCCGCGCCGACGCCGGGCTTGGCACGGCGCTCGCCGTCCACACCGGCGCCGGCACTATGCCGATCGTCCTCCACGGCAGCGAAGAGCAGCGCCAGCGACTCGTTCCTCCGCTCGCCCAAGGGCATGAGATCGCCGCCTTCGCGCTGACCGAAGCCGGTTCTGGCAGCGACGCCGGAGCGATGCTGAGTCGGGTCGGAGGGAATGAGGGCGAGTTGCTGCTGACCGGCACCAAGCAGTGGGTCAGCAATGGTTCGCAGGCTCACAATTTCACCGTCTTCGCGCTTGACCCGGCAGCCGATTTGAAGCCGAGCGCCTTTATCGCCCGCCGTGGCGCGAGCGGCATGACGCTGCTCGGTGAGGCCGAGAAGCTCGGCCAGCACTCTTCGTCAACCGCTGACATCGGCTTCGATGCGACCCCGGTGGAGCGGTTAGGTGAGCCGGGTGCCGGGATGTCGATTGCGCTCTCAACGCTCGATGGGGGACGGATCGGGATCGCCGCGCAGGCAACCGGCATCGCTCAGGCGGCGCTCGACCTCGCCGTCGGTTACGCCAAGGAGCGGGTCGCGTTCGGTCGCCCGATCGGCGGTTTCGGCGCGATTCAGCAGAAGCTCGCGGATATGCAGACCGAGATCGAGGCAGCGCGCGCACTGACGCTTCGTGCTGCACAGCTGAAAGATGCCGGGCTGCCTCACACGATCGAAGGGGCGCAAGCCAAGCTCTTTGCCAGCCGCGTCGCGCGTCACTGGACCGGTGAGGCGATCCAGATCCTCGGCGGCTACGGCTACACGAAGGACTTCCCGGCCGAGCGCTACTTCCGCGACGCCAAGATCACCGAGATATACGAAGGCACGAGCGAGATCCAGCGGCTTGTGATTGCGCGTGGCCTGCTCGGCGATATAGCGCGGGAAGGCTGATCGGCGCGTCGGCCGCCGCACCCGCCGCGTATTCTCTCCGCAATGGCTCAGACCCCTGACGACGAGCAGTCGCCCGAGCAGGATTGGCGCGAGGCGTTCGAGGCAACTCCCGAACGCGAGGTTCCCTTCACGACGCTCTCCGGGACTCCGGTCGAGCCGCTCTACACCGAGGCCGACCTGCCCGACGACGTGGCCGGTCAGATCGGCTTTCCGGGGCAGTACCCGTTCACGCGCGGTGTCTACCCGTCTATGTACCGCGGTCGACTTTGGACAATGCGTCAGTTTGCCGGCTTCGGAAGCGCCGAGGAGACGAACGAGCGTTTTCACTACCTGCTGGATCACGGCCAGACAGGCCTCTCGACGGCCTTCGACATGCCGTCTCTGATGGGCCATGACTCCGACAGCCCACTCTCGCTCGGCGAGGTTGGCCGCGAGGGCGTAGCGGTTGACACGGTTGAGGACATGACGACGCTCTACAAGGGAATCGACCTTGGCGAGGTCTCGGTTTCGATGACGATCAACGGGCCGGCGGCGATCATGCTGGCCTACTACGTCGTTGCCGCCGAGCGCGACGGTGTGCCGCCGCAGCAGCTTGCCGGCACGATCCAGGCTGACATTCTGAAGGAGTACATCGCCCAGAAGGAGTGGTGCTTCCCGATCGACCCGGCGATGCGGATCATGGGCGACATGATCGAATGGTGCTCACAGCAGATGCCGCGCTGGCACCCTGTTTCAATTAGCGGCTACCACATCCGCGAGGCCGGTTCGACGGCGGCGCAGGAACTGGCATTCACGCTCAAGGACGGGCTGACCTACATTGAGCAGGCGGTCGAGCGCGGCCTCGACGTAGATGACTTTGCGCCGCGGCTCTCGTTCTTCTTCAACGCTCAGATCGACTTCTTTGAGGAGATCGCGAAGTACCGCGCGGCGCGCCGGATCTGGGCCCGCGAACTGAAGGAGACTTTCGGCGCAAAGAATCCAAAGAGCTTGCTGATGCGCTTCCACACCCAGACCGCCGGTGTCTCCCTGACCGCTCAGCAGCCGCTGAACAACGTCGTACGAACGGCAATCGAAGCACTCGCCGGTGTGTTGGGTGGAACCCAGTCGCTTCACACCAACAGCTACGACGAGGCGCTCGCGCTCCCGACAGAGGACGCCGTCCGCCTAGCCTTGCGCACGCAGCAGATCATCGCCGACGAGACCGGCGTTGCGAGCACGATCGACCCGCTCGGCGGCTCCTACTTCGTCGAGGCTCTGACCGACAAGATCGAAGCCGAGGCCTACGAGTACTTCAAAAAGATCGATGAGCTCGGTGGCATGGTCGCGGCCGTAAAGGCGAATTACCCGCAGCGTGAGATCGCTGACGCCAGCTATGAGCTGCAGCAGGAGATCGATTCCGGCCGCCGCGTCGTCGTCGGCGTCAACGCCTACACCGAAGGCGACGGGGGGCAGACCGCTCTGCATCGCAGCGACCCGGCGATGGAGCGTGGCCAGGTCGATCGCCTCAATGCCGTCCGTGCTGGTCGCGACAGCGCTGCTGTCGAGTCATCGCTGGCCAAGTTGCGCGAAGCGGCCGCCCGCGAGGGGGCTAACCTGATGCCTCTGCTGATCGATTGCACGCGAACTGACGCATCTGAAGGCGAGATCGTTCAAGCTTTGCAAGACGTATTTGGCAGGTACACCGAATCCCCGGTTTTTTGACCCCTAGGAGAATGAGATAGATATGACCCGCAAGCTGACTTTGATCGCCGCCGTCCTCGCCGTCGCCCTCAGCGCCGCTGCTGGCAGCGCGCTCGCTAACGGTGGTGCGCATGCAGCCGGTTCGAAGACGATCTCGGTGCGCGACTCCTTCTTCAGCCCGAAGAGCCTCACGGTCTCAAAAGGCACGACGCTGCGCTTCGTATGGGCCGGTCGTCTTCCTCACAACATCGTCGGTCCTGGGACGAACATTGGTGCCCGCGTTCGCGGGTCGGTCTCGGTGCGCGCGCGCTCTGGCAGCTACATCTGCACGATCCACCGCGGCATGAAGGTCTCAGTCAGAGTTCGCTGAGTCGGCAGGCGCTGGGCGGCGCCGGTCTACTACCATCGCGGTGTGTGTCAGATGCCTCGCACCGCGCCCAACATGACTGCCGCCACCTCCACCCAAAAGATTCGCGTCGTCGTCGCCAAGCCCGGCTTGGACGGCCATGACCGCGGCGCCAAGATTATCGCCCGCGCCCTTCGCGATGCCGGCATGGAAGTGATCTACACCGGCCTCCACCAGACCCCGGAGCAGATCGTCGAAACGATCGTTCAGGAGGACGCCGACGCCGTTGGCCTATCAATCCTCTCCGGCGCCCACATGACGCTGGTTCCGAAGATCGTTGAGCTGCTCCGCGCGCAGGGGATCGACGACGTCGTCGTAACCGTCGGCGGCACGATTCCTGCCGACGACATTCCGCAGCTCAAGGAACTAGGCGTTGCCGCTGTCTTCACGCCCGGCGCTCCCACGCAGGAGATCATCGACTTTCTCGTCAGCGCCGTAGGGGAGAGAGAGCCTCGCTAGAAGGGCACCCGCAGCACCGCGGCCGATTGACTAGTCAGTCAAGGTCATCGATACACTTTCAAACAGACCGAAATAGGAGATTGACGAAGTGAAAATTTGCGTTCTCGTTAAGGAAGTACCGGACGCTGCCGTCCAGAAGAAGATCGACCCCGCAACGGGTCGGATGGATCGCAGCGGCGAAAAGAACCTCAACCCGTATGACACGCACGCGATCGAAGCTGCAATGCAGCTGAAGGAGAGCGGAGCGATGGCAGTCGACGAAGTTGTCGCCGTCACGATGGGTCCCGACTCGGCTGAGCGCGCTCTGCACAAGGCCGTCTCGCTCGGCGCCGACCGTTCGATCCACCTCTCCGACGATTCACTCGCCGGTTCAGACGTGGCCGCAACCGGTTACGCACTCTCAAAGGTGCTCGAGAAGGAAGCCCCCGACCTCGTTCTGCTCGGTCAGCAGTCCGATGACGGCGAGTGCTACACAATCGGCGCCGTTGTCGCCGACCACCTTAAGTTCCCGTCGCTCACTCAGGTGATCAAGATCGACGTCGATGGCGGCACAAAGCTGCGCGCCGAGCGTCAAGCCGAGTACGGCTACGACACGGTCGAGATCAACCTGCCGGCAGTCATCTCCGTCGGCGATGCGATCAATGAGCCGCGCTACCCATCGCTGAAGGCGATCATGGGAGCCAAGAAGAAGCCGCTTGAGAAGGTCTCCGCAGCAGATGCAGGGATCGACGCCTCGAAGGTTGGCGGCGACAACTCCGCGGCCCAGTGGACCGGCTCCAGCGAGCCGCCGAAGAAGGAAGCTGGACGAATCATCGAAGACGAAGACACAGCCGAGACGGTCGAACAGATCGTTGCCTGGCTCGACGAGAGGAAGCTGATCTAAGTGGCGAACATTCTGGTCTACGCGCTGCAGTACGAAGGCGCTTTTAACAAGAACTCGCTCGGAGCCGTGTCGGAGGCCGCCAAGCTGGCCGCCGAACTCGGTGGCGAAGCGCACGCGATTATCGTCGGCAACGGGGTCGGAGACGACCTTGCCGCTTCGCTCGGCAACTACGGAGCGACCAAGGTCTTGAACGTTGAGGGTCCTGAGGGACTCGCTCAGCCGGTCGTTGACGCAATGGCAGCCGCCGTTGCAGCTGGCGATTATGGCTACGCACTGTTCGGCGGTGGACTGCTCGGCTTCGAGGTTGGAGCTGGCCTGGCTGCCCGTCTGAACGCAGGCGTGGCAATGGAGATCACCGCAGTTCGCGCCGAAGGCGGCAAGCTGGTCGCCGAGCGCCCGATTCTCGGTGACTCAGCGATCTCGCAGATCTCATTCCGCAGCGACGTCGGCATCATCATCAGCCGACTGAATGCCTTTGAGATCAAGGAGACCGGCGGCACCGCTGCAGTCGAATCGCTCAGCGTTGAGTTCTCGCCGTTCTCAGGTCAGGCAACGATGATCACCCGCGGCGAGCAGCGTGGCGCCGACGTTGACATCGAAGGAGCCGACATTCTGATCGCCGGTGGCCGCGGCCTCGGCGCAGAGGAAGGCTTTGAGCTCTGTGAAGCTCTCGCCAGCGCCTTTGGCGGCAACTCTGCCGTCGCAGCGACGCGCGCCGTCGTTGATGCAGGCTGGTTCCCGTACGCCGGGCAGATCGGTCAGACCGGCAAGACGGTCGCGCCGAAGCTCTACCTCGCAGCCGGAATCTCCGGCGCGATTCAGCACAAGGTTGGTATGCAGGGCGCTGAGAACATCGTCGCGATCAACAAGGATGCAAACGCGCCGATCTTCGAGTTCAGCGACCTCGGCATCGTCGGCGATCTCAACAAGATCCTGCCGAAGCTGACCGAAGCCGTTAAGGCCAAGAAGGGCGCCTGATAAGGATGGCGGGGAAGAACGGCAAGGTCGTCCCGGGGGCGTATCCGCCGCCGGTTGATTCGCCTGAAGAGTTCATCAAGCGCGAGCTTGACGGCGAGGACGAGCGGATCGACGTTGGCGTAGCGATCGTCGGCGGCGGCACCGCGGGCTTGGCCTGCGCCAACCGCCTGCTCGATCTGCTGGCCGATGACCCGGAGACGCTTGAGCGCCTAGGTGAAGTGCCGGTTGCGGTAATCGAGAAGGCCAAGACCTGCGGCGGCCACAACCTCTCCGGCGCCGTAATGCGCCCCGAAGCGCTGCAGAAGCTCTTCCCCGACGTTTCGCGCGAGCAGTGGCGCGAAGAGGGCTTCGCCTTTGGTGAGATCAAGAAGGAAGCGGTCTATCTGCTGCCAAACAGCAAGACGAAGCTGCGGATTCCACCTCCACCGCCGCTGAAGAACCACGGCAATGAGTCGATCTCGGTTGCTGGAATGTGCCGCTTCATGGCCGCTCAGGCCGAGGAGAAGGGCGCCTACCTGCTGACCGAAACCTCAGCCAGCCAGTTGCTCGTAGAGGACGGCACCGTGCGCGGCGTTCGCTCCGGCGACAAGGGACGAGGCAAGGAAGGCGAACCGCTCGGCAACTTTGAGCCAGGCGCCGACGTAACCGCGCAGGTAACGGTCCTCTCCGAGGGATGCTGGGGCAGCCTCACCGGCGCGGCAATCCGCGAGTTTGATCTTGGCGAAGGTCGCGAGCCGCAGGTTTGGGAGCTCGGCGTGAAAGAGGTTTGGAAGGTCACCAAGCCGCTCGATCGCGTGATCCACACTGTTGCTGGCTGGCCGCTGAAGATCTCGGCCAAGTACCACCAGATCGGTGGCTCTTGGATCTACCCGATGAAGGACGAGAAGACCGGTGACGATCTTGTTTCGATCGGTTTCGTCGTCGATCTTGATTACGCCGACGCCACAACTTCCGCCCATGACCTGCTGCAGACCTTCAAGACGCACCCAATGGTCAAGAAGATCCTCGACGGTGGCGAGCGGGTCGCCTGGGGCGCCAAGGCGCTGCCTGCCGGCGGCTACTGGGCGATGCCGAAGCTTTCGATGCCCGGCGCAGTCGTCGTCGGCGACGCCGGCGGCATGGTCAACACGGCAGCACTGAAGGGTCTCAACTACGCGATCGAAGCCGGCATCACGGCGGCCGAGGCGATCTACGCCAATCTCGCCCGCGGCGAATCGCTCGAGAACTACGAAGATGCGATCGCCGAATCTGTCGTTGGCAAGGATCTCTATGAGGTTCGAAACGTCCGCCAGCCGTTCGCCAAGGGCCTGATCAAGGGCGGGCCGCTGGTCAACCTGATGATCGCGACGAAAGGCCACTTCCCCGGTGGGCGCTGGTCGCTCCATCGCAACGACGCGCAGCCGATGTTCATCGGCAAGAGCTCCGAGGGGTACGTCAAGCCAGACGGCAAGTACACCTTCGACAAGCTCTCGAGCGTTTTCATCACCGGCAATCAGACGCGTGACGACGCGCCCAACCACATCCGTGTTCAGACCCACGTGCCGCGTGAGGTCGCTGAGACCTGGAAGTGGATGTGCCCGGCCGGCGTCTACGAGATTCCCGAGGATGCGCCTGAAGAGGGGCTGGTTGACGTGATCGTCAACTACACAAACTGCGTCCAGTGTGGTGCTATTACTGCCAAGGGTGGCCGCTTGACGGCGCCTGAAGGTGGCGACGGTCCGCTCT
>WLNV01000054.1 GCA_009699615.1 Actinomycetota bacterium | reverse complement strand
TCGCTACACTGATTGAACACGTGGACCGCCGGTTATTCCCTTAAGGAATCGCTTTCCGATCACGTTTTTCTGTCCATGGGCGTCCTTAGCTACTTGACTGGAATGGGCGGCCGCGACATGGCCGTCGATCTTGGCACGGCCAACACGCTCGTTTACGTCCGTGGCCGCGGCATCGTGCTCTCTGAGCCGAGCGTCGTCGCGATCGACGCGCGCAGCGGCGAAGTTCACGCCGTCGGCGTCGAAGCGAAGCGGATGCTCGGCCGCACGCCAGGGACAATTCAGGCGATCCGCCCACTGAAGGACGGCGTGATCGCCGACTTCGACGTGACCGAAGCGATGCTGCGCCACTTCATCCAGAAGGTCCACCAGGGCCGCTGGGCGCATCCGCGTGTAGTCGTCTGCGTCCCTTCCGGCGTGACGGGCGTTGAGAAACGCGCAGTCGAAGAGGCTTGTCTCTCGGCCGGTGCGCGACAGGCCTACCTGATTGAGGAACCGATGGCTGCCGCTATCGGCGCGGGCCTGCCGATCGGCGAGCCGACCGGTTCGATGATCGTCGACATTGGTGGAGGTACCAGCGAGGTCGCCGTGATTTCGCTCGGAGGGATTGTCGTCTCCCGCTCAATTAGAATTGGTGGAGATGAACTCGACGAGGCAATCATCAATTACGCCAAGCGTGAGTACAAGCTCTTGATCGGGCAGCAGACCGCTGAGGAACTGAAGCTTGAGATTGGCTCCGCCTTCCCGATGGCTGAAGAGTTTCAGGCTGAGATTCGCGGACGCGATCTCGTAAGCGGGCTGCCAAAGACGATTGCGCTCAGCAGCGAAGAGGTCCGTGGGGCGATCGAGGAGCCGCTGGCTCAGATCATCGCCGCGATCAAGGAGACGCTCGACAGTACGCCGCCAGAGCTTTCGTCCGACATCATGGATCGCGGCATCATGCTGGCTGGCGGCGGCGCACTGCTGCGGGGGCTCGACGAGCGCCTGCGCAGCGAGACTCACATGCCGGCGCACCTAGCCGAATCACCCCTGACTTGTGTTGCCGTGGGCTCAGGTCGCTCACTGGAAGAATTTGAAGCGATTCACAAAACTAACCGCTCAGCAAGGAAGCGTCGTAGGCGCTAAGCGCCTCAGCTACGAGACACGCTTATGCCTTGCGTAACCAACATTTTGAGATGTACGACCGGACTATTCGTCGGCGGCGGTTAACGCTAGCGGCGCTACTGGCGTGCTCTCTGCTGCTGTTGACCGTCTACTTCGGCGAGTCATCGGGCGGCGCACTGCACAACGTCCAGCGCGGGGTATTCAGCGTCTTTGCTCCGATTCAAGAAGGTGCATCGACGGTCTTGAAGCCGGCCCGCGACCTCGTCGGTTGGGTCGGCGACACGATCGACGCCAAGGGCCGTCTGAATGAGCTGGAGAGTTCGAACCAGCGGCTACGAGCGCGAGCGATCGCCGGCAGCGAAGCGCTCCGAATCAACAGCCAACTCGAAGGGCTTCTGAATCTCGATAACGCTGGCGGGCTTGCGGCGGCGAAGCCGGTCACGGCTCGCGTCATCGGGCAGTCGCCGACGGTTTGGTACTCGACCGTGACGATCAATCAGGGCAGCAATAGCGGAATCCGAACGGGCAACCCGGTGATCAACGGCGACGGCCTGATCGGTCAGGTTTCGACAGTAACCGGCAACGCGGCAATCGTCACGTTGATCAGTGACGGTGAGCTGGCGGTACCGGCTCGCATCAGTGCCGGTGGCGCCGAGGGGATAGTGCAGGCTGGCGCAGGAGGCCCCGACGATCTTCGTTTGAAGTTCATCGCGCGCCGTTTCCGCGTCGATCCAGGGGCCGCGGTCGTGACGGCCGGAACTCTCTCGAACTCGCCTGGCCTCGAATCGCTCTACCCGCCGGGGATCCCGATCGGCTCCGTGACTCGCGTCGTCGACCCCGGGACTGACGCACAGAAGATCTACCTGCGCTCGTACGCCGATCTCCAGAGGCTCGAGATCATTCAGGTTCTGACAACCGCCATCAACGGGAACCGGGGATGACTCTGAACTACAGAAGTCTCGGTTGGAGACTGGCACTGATCTGCGTCGTCACTGTGGTGTTCCAAGTCGCTGCGGTATCGCAGGTGAAGATCCTTGGCGTAAATGCCGACCTTGTGCCGCTCGTCGCCGCTTCGGTTGGGCTGATCGTCGGTTCACTACCGGGGGCGATCTTCGGATTTGCGCTCGGAATGCTGCTCGACTTGGCATTGGTTGAGACGATCGGCGTTGCGTCGTTGATCCTGCTGGCAATCGGTTACGCGGCAGGCCGGCTTCGCGAGCTGCGCGACCCTCAGGGGGCGATAGTGCCGCTGCTCGTCGGAGCCGCCGCGACTGCAGCCGCACAGCTCGGCTTCTCGCTGCTGACCTTTCTACTCGGCCAGCCTGTCCCACTCGGCTGGTCGCTGCTGTGGGAGCTACTCGGAACCGTCGCGCTAAACGCGGTGATCGCGATCCCGGTCTACCTTCTCGTGCGCCGCTCGCTGCTCGCTGCACTGCCCGAAGATCCCCGTCGCCGACGTCGACGGGCCTACACGACCGGCGGTTTGTCACCGCTATCGCGATCATGATCGATCCGCTCGACAAGACACCGCTGCGCAGCATCGGCGAATCACCGCTGACGCCGCAGCTTGCGATGCGCGTTGCGATGCTCGGAGCGATTGCACTGGTGTTGTTCTCAATCATCTTCTTCAAGCTCTGGTTCCTGCAGGTGCTGACGGGTGATCAGGCCGTCCGCGAGGCCGCAAACAACCGCGTCAGGACGGTTGCCGTCGCTGCGCCAAGGGGAGCGGTTCTCGATCGCACCGGCCAGACTCTGGTGGAGAACCGTCCTGCCTCAGTGATGCAGCTTGATCCCGCGCAATTGCCGGCCGAGACTCGCGCAGCGGCCGCAACCTGGGGCCAGCAGATGACGACCTGGGCGCGGACGCCGCGCAGCAAGCGCGGACCGCAGCCGAAAGTCCCCGAACCGTCGAGTGCAGCGCTGAAGCAGCGCTACGCGAAGCTCGCTTCGGTGCTCGGCATTTCGACGGCGACGATCAATCAGCGCGTCGTCCAGCAGCTCGCCCAGCTTCCATATGCCAACGTGCGGGTCCAAGTTGACGTTACGACCGCAGTCCGCAACTACTTGCTCGAACGGCCGGGCCAGTTCCCCGGGGTAAGTGTCGATCAGATCTATGTGAGGCGTTATCCGGGCGGTGTCGGTGCGGCGCAGCTGCTCGGTGCGGTTGGCCAAGTCAGCCCCGAACAGCTGAAGGCTGATTCGTTTCGTGGCGTGATCTCCGGTGCGATAGTCGGCCAAGAGGGAATCGAGCGGTCATATGACCGCTACCTGCGGGGTGTCGACGGCACCAAGAGCATCACGATCGACGCTGCCGGGAAGCTGAAAGGTCAACGGATCTCGCGCGAGACACGGGCCGGTAACAGCGTGCGAACGTCGCTCGACGCGAATCTGCAGCGCAGCGGCGAAGCAGCTCTGGCGTCGGCGATGAGCGGAGGTGGCACGGCCGGAGCATTCGTGGCCCTCGACCCTCGCAACGGCCGCGTGCTGGCGCTTGGATCCGCGCCGACCTACGACCCGAGCCTGCGCGCCAAGCCGATCGCATCGCAAGCCGACTACGAGCGTCTATTCGGCGAAGCGGCTGGGGCGCCACTCTTCAACCGGGCGATCAGCGGCGCCTACCCGACCGGTTCGATCTTCAAGCCAATCACGGCGCTCGCCGCGCTCGACCGTGGCGTGATCACGGCCGACACGACGATCGACGACCCCGGCGTCTTGACGGTCGGCGCTCAGAAGTTCTACAACGCCGGTCGTCAGGCAAACGGCCCCGTAAGCCTCGTGCGCGCGCTTCAGGTTTCATCTGACGTCTTCTTCTACACGCTCGGCCGCGACGCCAACCCGCTGAAGGGCCAAATCATTCAGAGCTGGGCTCGCAAACTCGGGCTCGACAAGGCGACCGGAATCGATCTACCGGGAGAGTCATCGGGCACGATTCCCGATCGCGCTTGGCGCGGCAGGCAGAACGCGAAAGAGCTTGCATGGGAGAAGCAGACGGGGAAGAAGTGCCCGCCCGACTGCCTCTACTCCGATAAGCGCCCGTGGTCGGTCGGCGACAACATTCAGCTCTCGGTCGGTCAAGGCGACGTTCAGGCCTCTCCGCTGCAGATGGCGGTCGCATACTCGACAATCGCAAACGGAGGCACGGTCGTTCGTCCGCACCTTGGCCTCACAATCGAGAGCGAAACGGGACGGCAGCTCGAACGGATAGAGGCGCCGCCGGCCCGCCGGGTCGTCATCGACCCCAGGTATCAAAAGTCAATCCTTGAGGGCCTCCATCAGTCGACGCTTGGCGACGGTACATCGGCCGACGTCTTTAGCGGCTGGGACCAGGCCAAGTTTCCCGTCTACGGCAAGACCGGGACGGCGGAGCGGCCACCTCGCCCTGATCAATCCTGGTACGCGGCGTATGTCCCTAGCGCAACGAAGCCGATAGTCATCGTCGCGACCGTCGAGGACGGCGGATTCGGTGCCGAAGCTGCCGCCCCTGCGGTCTGCGAGATGCTCGCGACCTGGTTCGCGCAGCCGAGCAGCTGCTCGGCGGGAACATCGAGGACGCGATGAGCGCGACGACGGTAATTCAGCGCAGTGGAGAGGACGCCAAGGCCGAGAAGGCGCTCGGCTTACAGCTGCCGTTTGATCTCGTCCTAGTGCTCGCAACAGTTGGGCTGGCGGTCTGCTCGCTGTTGACAATTGCCGCGGCAACCGAGACCGACATCCCGGGTAGCCCGGACTACTTCGTGATTCGCCAGCTCGTCTACTTCATCGTCGGCGGGGGGCTCGCCGTCTTCCTCTGGCGTACTGACTACTCGCGCCTGCGCGAACTTAAGTACTTCCTCT
Source organism: Actinomycetota bacterium (assembly GCA_009699615.1). Classification (GTDB taxonomy): domain Bacteria; phylum Actinomycetota; class Thermoleophilia; order Solirubrobacterales; family Solirubrobacteraceae; genus F1-60-MAGs163. The sequence continues at coordinate 4,084 of WLNV01000054.1, read as the reverse complement.
ACGGACTCCTGATCGTCTCGATCCTGACCGTAATTGTCTTCGGCTCCGTTGCGCGTGGTTCGCGCCGGGCAGTGGACCTTCCACTCTTCTCTTTCCAGGCCTCCGAATTGGGCAAGGTGTTGTTGGTCGTATCGCTTTCAGCGTTTGCGATTGACATGACGCGCCGCATGGCGGACAGTCGAACGACCGTCCGCTTGCTGCTGATCGGGCTCGCGCCCGCAGCACTTGTGATGCTTCAACCCGACCTCGGCTCGGCCCTGGTATTTGTCGCCATAACTTTGGCGGTCCTATTCATCGCAGGCGTTCCGTGGCAGCACTTCGCGGCGTTTGGCGCTCTCGCCGCAGTGGCGATCGCGCTCTCGCTGGCCGTACTGCCCGCCGTCGGCATAAACGTATTGCACAGTTATCAAAAGGATCGCCTGACGGCGTTCCTGCACCCGTCCGAGACATCGGGCTCAGAGGGCTACCAGCAGAACCAGTCGCGCATCGCGATCGGGTCCGGCGAAAAGACCGGGCGCGGAAGCGGCGCAACTCAGACCAAGTACAACTTCCTCCCCGAACACCACACCGATTTTATTTTCGCCGTAGTTGGCGAACGGTGGGGATTCGCGGGGGCGGCACTCGTCCTTTCGCTTTACGCGCTGATCATTTGGCGCGCGCTGCGGATACTGACGGTGGCGAAGAACCTCTACGGCGCGTTATTGGCCGGCGGCATCGTCGTGATGCTGATGTTCCAGGTCTTCGTCAACGTTGGAATGACGGTCGGCGTAATGCCGATTACGGGAATCCCGTTGCCGCTGATGAGTTACGGAGGCTCGTCGCTAATAGCTACGATGCTGGCCGTCGGTCTGCTGCAGTCGATCTACGCTCAAGGCCGCAGGGCCGCGATGTCGCAGGGACGGGTGCTCCAATTCCAATGAAAAGAGCAACCCAATGAAGAAGCAAGTACTTGTCAGCGTTGATCCGTGGGAGACCAGGGTCGCGCTGCTCGAACAGGCAGGAACTCCGACGAAGGAGGCCGATCAGCGCCCCTCGGAGAAAGCAAACCCCTCGGCCGGTTATCGCGTGGCCGAGCTTTACATCGAACGGCGAGGCAATCGCTCGATCGTAGGCAACGTCTACAAGGGCAAGGTCGACAATGTGATCGACGGGCTCGAGGCCGCCTTCATCGACATCGGTTTGGAGAAGAACGCCTTCCTCCATATCGACGAAATCGTGCTGCCGGGAATCGAAACGCCGCGGCGTGGTCGCGGTGAGGAAGGTGGCAAGAAGATCAGCTCACTGCTCAAGAAGGGGCAGGAGGTAGTCGTTCAGGTCGTCAAGGATCCACTGAAGACGAAGGGCGCTCGTTGCTCGATGGAGCTCGCGATCGCCGGTCGCTACATGGTCTACACGCCGAGTGGCGAAGGGGTGGGAATCTCGAAGCGGCTTGAAGACAAGGAGCGTGCTCGACTGCGTCGGGCGCTCAAAGATCTCGATTTGAAGAGCGGTGGCGCGATTCTGCGAACCGCCGCCCATGGCGCGAAGAAGGAAGACTTCGAGCGCGAGCTTCCCTACCTCTTCAAGTTGCATGAGGTGCTCGTCGAAAGGGCCGATGCTCAGTCGGCTCCCTCTCTCGTCTTTCAGGAGGCCGACCTGTCGGTGCGCGTTGTGCGCGACATCTTCAGCGTTGACTTTGAGCGCGCAATCGTCGACGACGAAGGCCAATACAACCGGCTGAGGTCGTTCTTCGAGCGGACCGCGCCAGAGCTGGTCGACCGCGTCGAGCTGTGGCAGGAATCGACGCCGCTCTTTGAGCAGGCAGGAGTTGAAGAGGTGATCGAGGGCGTTACATCGCGCCGCGTTGATCTCCCGAGCGGCGGTTACTTGATGGTCGACTACGGCGAAGCATTGACCGTCTTCGACGTCAACTCCGGGTCGTATGTCGGGCGGGGCCGCCAGGCTCGGCTCGAGGACACGATCACGAAGACCAACCTCGAGGCCGCCGATGAGATTGTCCGTCAGCTCCGGCTTCGCGACGTCGGCGGCATCATCGTCATCGACTTCATCGATATGACGAAGGCGAAGAACCGCGATGACGTCATGAAGACGCTGCGCAAGGCGCTCAACGAAGACCGCACGAAGACCTTCACGGCCGAAATTTCGCGCCTTGGTCTGGTCGAGATGACGCGCCAGAACGTGACCGAAGGCGTCCGAGAGATCATCTCCCGTACGTGCCCGACCTGCAATGGCGATGCCGTCGTCCTCAGTGAGGAAACAATCGCGATTGAATTCGATCGTCAGTTGCGCGAGATCGCGTCGCGTTCGCCAAGGGCGAGCGAAGCGTTTCTTGTGCAGATGAACCCGAAGGTCAGTGTCGAGTTCACCGGGGCGGGCGCTCGGATGCTCCGCGAGCTGGAGCAGTCGACAGGAAAGCTGTTCCATTTTGAGGGCAGCGACAGTCTCTCGTTGAACCACTTTGAGGTGACGATGGAAGGCAGCGCTGAAGCCGTACGCGAGCGCGCTGTCCCATTCGCAGCCGGCGACGAGGTCCTTGTGACGCTGGTCGAACCGCACATGTACAACGTCGACGATGCGGTCGCGAAGATCGACGGATACATCGTTTCCGTCGCTGGTGGCGGCCCTCATCTCGGAGAGAAGCTGATGGTCAAGATCGAGGAAGCCGGGCGAAATTCGGCTTCGGCGACACTGCTGGAAGCAGATAACGGCAAAGATGCCCTAGACTCGACGCCGCGAGGCAGTGAAGAAGAGGCTGTCGAAAGCGGTTCCGCCGCTACGCCCGAAGTGGCAACCGCCGCTGAAGAATCCAACTAAAGCTGAGTGAACTGATGTACGCGATCGTTAAGACCGGAGGCAAGCAGTACCGCGTCGAGAAGGGGCAAACCCTGCTCGTAGAACGCCTGCCCGAAGACGAAGGGGCGACGGTCGACCTTGAGCCGCTGCTCTACCGCTCTGATGACGCTGTCTTCGACCCTGCAGCGCTCTCAACGTTGAGCGTCAAGGCGAAGATCGTTGAGCACCTGCGCGGCGAGAAGATTCGCGTCTTCAAGTTCAAGCCGAAGCGCGGCTACAAGCGCACCACGGGCCACCGTCAGGAACTGACCCGGATCGAAGTGACAGAGATCAAGCAGGCTGGCAAGACTGCCGCCGCAACGAAGAGCGCAGCGGCAAAGCCCGAAGCGCAGGAGGCCTAACAGCTAATGGCACATAAGAAGGGCCTCGGCTCATCACGAAACGGTCGCGACTCACAGTCCAAGCGGCTCGGCGTAAAAGTCTTTGCAGGGCAGGCCGTAACCGGTGGCGAGATCATCGTGCGCCAGCGCGGAACCGTCTTCCGCCCCGGCGACGGTGTCGGCATCGGCCGTGACCACACGCTCTTTGCGACTGCGCCAGGCGTGGTCGAGTTCACTCGTGGCCGCCGCGGCCGCATCGTGAACGTCGTCACCACCGAAGCCGCCTAGGTAGCTGGCGGGACACGCTGCCCGCCGTCGGCCTCGCCGAGCGGGGCGTCCGGCCGCCTTCCAGGCGGGCCGCACGGGATTCCCCGCCTCGGCGAACCGACCGCGAGCACCGGCCTCGGCTTGGTCCTAGACGCTTTGGGAGGTCGGGCGGATGACGATTTCGTTTACGTCTACGTGGTGGGGTTGGGAGATTGCGTAGAGGACTGAGTTCGCTATGTCGTCGTCGGTTAGTCCGTCGGGGATGGGTGAGCCGTTGTCCCAGAAGGGGGTGTCGACGATGCCGGGGTGGATCAGGGTGACGCGGACGCCGCTGCCGGTAATTTCGCCTCGGAGCGATTGGCCGATGCCATTGACCGCCCACTTCGTTGACGAGTAGAGGCTGCCGGGGATTGCTACGCGGCCGGCGATCGAGCCGGTGAGCAGGTAGTGCCCCTTCGACTTTTTGACGGCATCGAGAGTTGCGCGAATTGTCAGCGCCGTGCCGAGCACGTTCGTCAAGACCATTTCACGCCAGTGGTCGACGCTGGCGCCGTCCTTGCTGAAGCTTCCCTTGCCGCCGAAGCCGGCGTTTACGAATGCCACGTCGATCCGGCCGAACTCGGCTAGCGCGGCGTCAGCGAGCG
>WLNV01000053.1 GCA_009699615.1 Actinomycetota bacterium | reverse complement strand
TGTCGATCAGGTTGGGAACATCGATAGTGCTTTCGAGGCGCGCGAAGGTACGGCGCGTGCGTGGAGTGTCTACACGGGACAAGCTGCGTCTCCTGAGTTTCAGAGGCTTACGGGGCAACTACGAGGAGCACGTGACTTTCACGCGCGACTTCTGAAGATAGCACAAGGCTACGCAGGCCCCACCTGCGGGGCGCATCGGCACTCACGGACCCCGCCCTGGACGACCGCGTATGTGGCGCGGCGTCCGCACTTAGGCGGCTACGACTATTGACCGATCTCGGCAGTCTAACGGATCAGCCATCGGAATTCGTCGGTGGCGCACCGACAGTCTGCGGAGCAAGCTCTTTCCGCAGGCCGCCCTTGCCTCTCCCGAGTGCCCCTCCGAGCGTCGCAACGATGCCGACCAGATAGAGCTGGCCAACAAGAGCCTCAAAGATTGCCGTCGCGCGGGCCCCGCCCGAGACAGGAGTGAGGTCGCCATAACCGACGGTCGTGAGCGTTACGAACGAGAAGTACATGTTCGCCGAGGTTGACCCGTCGTCGTTCAGAGTCGAGTTTGACGCATGCAGCACAGGGTTGGTACTGATCGACTCCTCCAGCCCGTAGACAAATCCACAGAACGTTCCGAAGAGCAGATAGATCGTGAGAGCCCCAGCAACCGCGCGTCCTCGCACTCCTTCGGCGCGAATGTCGAGCGTGATGCCCCTGATGATCACCGCGGCGACGACGATCACACCCATCACGTTCACCGCTCGACCGGCAACCGAATTGGTGCTGCCGAAGACACCGAGCCCGATGGCGCTGAGAACGCCGAGGCTCGAGAAGATCAGGACCACCCGGAAGACGCGTCTCGGCGCGTCGGAAGTCCAGCAGGCAATGACGGCCGCGAAGGCCTGGCAGACGACGATCAAAGCCCTCCACGGGCTGCTCTCGGGAATCGCCACGGCGAGGATGATCGTCGCGACCACAAAGAGCATCACGAAGCCGTACGAGTGGCTTGCTTCGGCGCGCCGGACAAGGTTGAAGCGGTGAGTCACAGGCAACAGTCCAACAGGCACGCCGGACAGCCCCGGGAACGCAGAAGGGCGCCCCGCAGGACGCCCTTCGACACTTCGTAACGGTAGGGCTGAACTACTTAAGTTCGACCGTTCCGCCCGCTTCTTCGATCTCAGCCTTGAGCTTCTCTGCTTCTTCGCGCTCAATGCCTTCCTTGATCGGGCCTGGCGCCTCATCGACGACAGCCTTGGCTTCCTTCAGACCGAGTCCGGTCGCCGCGCGGACAACCTTGATGACCTGGATCTTCTTGTCGCCGGACGACGTGAGAATCACGTCAACCGTTGAGCTGGCTTCTTCGCCGCCAGCGTCGCCGCCGCCCGCAGCTGCCGGAGCGGCTGCTGCCACTGCGGTCGCCGAGACGCCGAACTCCTCTTCGAGCGCCTTTACGCGCTCATTGAGCTCGAGCACCGAAATGCCCTTCAGCTCTTCAATCCATGCTTCTGTCGTTGTTGCCATGTTCTTGTTCCCTCCTGGGATCGCTTCGGCGAGCTCGGCCTAAGCCGAAGCGTCCGCCTCGTTGTCGGAAGATGCTTCTGGTTCTGCTTCTGGTGCTTCTTCGGTCTCTGTTTTTGCCTCTGCTTCAGGCTCTGCCTCGGCCTCTGGTTCTGCTTCGGCCGTTGGAGCCTCTTCGGCTTCGGCTTCAGTCTCTGGTGCCGCGTCAGCTTCGGTCTCTGGAGCCTCTTCGGCGTCAGGGGTCTCGGCCTCTACGGCTGCCTCTGCTTCAGGCGCTGCTTCAGGTTCTGCAGCCGCCTCAGCTTCAGGCTGCGGCTCGTCGGCACGCTGGAGCTGAATCTGCCCAAGCGCTGTCGCGAGTCCACCGATCAGGCCACCAAGGCTGCGTACGAGTCCGCCGACCGGTGCGGCAACCATTCCAACCAGCTGGCCGTAAAGAACCTCACGGGCAGGCAGGCGGGCGATGATCTTGATCTGATCAACCTCGAGCGGCTCGCCGTCCATCATTCCGCCCTTGAACGGAAGAAGGTCGGTTTCGCGGTTGAAGTTTGAGATCGCCTTTGCTGCAGCCGCCGCGTCACCGCGAACGAAGGTCAGCGCCGTCGGCCCTTGCAGCAGGCTCTTCAGGTGCTCTGCTCCGGCCTTGTCTGCGGCCAGCTCGGTCAGCGAGTTCTTGACCACGCGGAAACTTGCATCGGCAGCGCTCAGCTCAGCGCGAACCGAGGCAATTTCGGACACCGTGATGCCGCGATAGTCGATCGCGAAGACCGCCTGCGACTGCTCGATCTGCTCTGCGATCTCAGCGACCGCTTCAATTTTCTGTTCTCTGTTCATGAGCCTCCTAATCCGGACTTGTGGCCGTCGTCACGGCCTGCCGGAGGTCTTGGGTGGCGCGAGTACTCAGGATGGTCAGGCCGCGGCCGGCGCTGCCTCCTGAAGATCGCGAGTGAAAGATGGGTCGGCATCAACCTTGATTCCAGGGCCCATCGTCGAAGTCAGCGTGATCGACTTCAGATAACGGCCCTTGGCTGCGGCAGGCTTGGCGCGGATGATCTCCTCGACGACGGCTGCGTAGTTCGCGAGCAGCGCCTCTTCGGTGAAGCTCGCCTTGCCGATTACGAGATGGACGATCGAGCTGCGGTCGGTGCGGTACTCAATCTTGCCGGCCTTGGCCTCTTCGACTGCCTTCGTGATGTCCATCGTCACGGTGCCGACCTTCGGGTTGGGCATCTTGCCTGAGGGCCCGAGCACACGGCCGAGCTTGCCGACAACCGGCATCAGGTCCGGCGTTGAGATTGCAACATCGAAATCGCTGAAGCCCTCTTCGACCTTTGTCGCAAGATCCTCGGCGCCGACAACGTCGGCTCCGGCGGCCTCGGCCTCGCGCGCCTTTTCGCCCTGGGCGAAGACGATGACGGTGACGTTCTTGCCAAGGCCGTGCGGCAGCGCGATCGTTCCGCGTAGCTGCTCCTCGGCGTGGCGGACGTTGAGTCCGGTGCGCAGGTGCAGCTCAACCGACTCGTCGAACTTTGCGCGCGCAAGCTTCTTGACCAGCGCGATCGCCTCGGCCGGCTCATACTCGCGCTCACGGTCAACTTCGCCGAGTGCCTCGTCGTAACCCTTGCTGTGCTTGCTCATGCGACCACCTCTACGCCCATCGAGCGTGCCGTGCCGGCGATGATCTTGATCGCGGCGTCAACGTCGTTTGCACTTAGGTCATCAAGCTTCGTCTCAGCGATCTGACGAAGCTGCGCCTGAGTGATCTTGCCCACCTTGTCTCGGTTCGGTTCGCCCGAGCCCTTCTTCAACTTGATCGCCTGCTTGATCAGCACTGCGGCTGGCGGCGTCTTCGTGATGAAGGTGAATGAGCGATCTTCGTAGACGGTGATCACGACCGGCGTAATGACGCCGGCGTTCTCCTGCGTCTGGGCGTTGAACGCCTTGCAGAACTCCATGATGTTGATGCCGTGCTGGCCCAGGGCAGGGCCTACCGGTGGCGCAGGGCTGGCCTGACCGCCGGGGGCTTGGAGTTTAAGTTGAGTGAGTACTTTTTTGGCCATCGTTTATCCCTATCTGCGAGTCGTCAGCGGTTGCCTGAATCAGATCTTCTTGACCTGATCGAAGCCGACTTCGACCGGGGTCTCGCGACCAAAGATTGACACAAGCACCTTGAGCTTCGCGGCGTCCTGATTGATTTCGGCGATTTCGCCTGAGAAGTCTGACAGCGGACCGGCAACAACCTTGACCGATTCGCCGATCGTGAACTGGGCCTTCGATGCGATCTTCTGCGCAACCTCCTGGTGGAGCAAGCGGTCCACTTCGGGCTGGGTCAGCGGCACCGGCTCGGTCGACGGCCCAACGAAGCCCGTCAGGTTCGGCGTCTCCTTGACGACCGTCCACAGCTCGGGGTTGGTGGCCATGTTGAGATCCATGTTGATCAGCACGTAGCCGGGCATCGTGCGCTCTTCTTTAGAGATCTTCTCGCCATCCTTGATCTCAATCTTCGTCTCGGTCGGGATAACGATCTGACGCACCTTGCTCGACTGGTCGTGAGCTGCCAGACGGCGTTCGAGATCGCCCTTGACTTTCTTTTCAAGATTTGAGCGAGTGTTGATTACGTACCAGCGATACATGGAATCCAGATCAGTTTGGAGGTCAGATGATTAGGTCGACGATTTTTTGGGCGGCTGCGTCAGCGAGACCAAGATAGGCGCCCGCGATCACGACGAAGCCAAGAACGACTGCAGTTGCTTGGCCGACCTGGCGGCGGTCCGGCCACTGGACTCGCTGCAGCTCAGACCACGACGCGCGCAGGAAGTCGAAGAAGCGGCCGAAGATCGACTTCTTGCGCTCTGGCTGATCGGCGCTGGCCGGCGCAAGTGCTGCAGCTGCCTGGCGAGCTTCAATGTCGACTTCGAGCGACTCTTCAGCTTCGCTGATTGATTCCTGGTCGCCGGTTTCAATCTTTGCTTCGACGTCGTCGATGCGATCCTCAAGCTCGGCGAACTCTGCGGCGCTGAGCCCTTCGGGATGAACGACGCCACCGGCGCTTGGATCGACCTTGGGGTCGGCAGGGGTGCCTTCAGCTCCTGCGACGAGCTTGGCTTCAAACTCGTCGACGTCAGCCGATGAATGATCGAGCGAGGCAGGGATGTCGTCACGGACGATCCCTTCGCCGCTAGCGGACGCGTCACGCTTGGCCTTGCGCTGCTTGGCTCGTTTGCGATTTCGTGCCACTGCTCGGAGCTCACTAACGGGTCTCTTTGTGGCTGGTGTGACTGCGACACCAGCGACAGTATTTGCGCAGCGTCACGCGATCAGGCGTGTTGCGCTTGCTCTTGTTCGTTTGATAATTACGTCGCTTACAATCCTCGCACTCGAGGGTGATCGCGACGCGTACATCTCCACGGGCCATGCGTTGACTCCGGTGTTAGGGGTTGCGTCAAAAGACTGTCTGGGGCAGAAAAACGACCCGCCCCAGGCGAGTCGAAATCTCAGTGTAGCGCGACTTCGCGGCTTGTGATCGGCGCTAGGCTCGCCCGCAATGGAAGGCTACGGCTCGAGCGTGCAGGAACCGGGCACGCCTGTCGCGCCCAAGCGCGTCGGCTCAGCCGCCGCTTACGCGCTCTTCGTGGCGACACTGATCAACGTCCTCGGCATCGGCGCCGTGATCCCCGTGCTGCCGCTGTTCGTTAAGGGACCGGTCGGTGGTGGCGACGTCGCAGTTGGGCTGGTGATCGGTGCATTCTCCGTGACCGGCATCCTGATGCGCCCGATCGGTGGCCGAATCGCCGATAAGCGCGGGCGCAAGCTGGTCCACATTGCCGGTATCGCAATCAGCGCGGTCGGCGCAGCCTTGCTCTTCATATCGGCCGGCGTCCCCGGGCTAATCGTTTCACGACTGATCGTGGGAATCGGCGAGGGCTGGGTCTACACGGCCGGCATTGCCTGGATCGTTGACCTCGCCCCAGCCGAAGGGAGAGCACGCGTCGTCGGTCTGTTCGGTCTTTCAGTCTGGGGCGGGATCACTATCGGCGCGGTGCTCGGATCATTGATCCTGAGCAGCGCCGGATACGACGCGGTCTGGGCGTTCGCTATTGCTGCACCGCTAGTCGCACTCGTGATTGCCAGCCTGGTCCCGGCAGCGCAGGCAACCGCACAGTCCGCTTCGGAAGAGCTAGCCGAAGCGGAGCTGGTCGGCGGCGAGATCGAAGCGACGGCGACCCCTAGCGCCGCCGTGGCTGCAAGCCGAAACCAACGCGGGCTGTTGCGCTGGGTTCCGTCCTCGGCGCTGCGACCAGGAGTTGCGTTGGCGATGGTTGCACTTGCGTACGGCAGCTTCATGTCGTTTGTCGTGCTGCTGCTCGATCATGAAGGGATAGGTCACGGCGCAGCAGTCTTCACGGCCTTCACGGCCTCGTTCGTACTGACACGGCTGCTGCTCTCGTCCATCCCCGATCGGCTTGGCTCGAGACCGACGGTGCTGATCGCCGGGTTGGTCCAGGCAAGCGGCATGGTCGTCGTCGCGCTCGCGGGCTCGCTGCCGATCGCCCTGACCGGCGCGATCCTCTCCGGTGGCGGGATGTCGCTCGTCTTCCCATCTCTCGCAGTGATCGTGATCGAAAACACCGACTCGGCTCGTCGCGCAACGGCGCTCGGCGCCTTCCTCGCGTTCTTCGATATCGGTGTCGGGCTCGGTGCCCCGTTCGCTGGAGCTATCTCCGCAGTAGGTTCGGGCAGCAACTATGCGACCGCGTTTGTCATTGCCGCCGCGATCAGTGCCGGCGGCGCAATGGTCGGCTTCTTCGGCACGGGTGGAAACCGTAGGATGCGGCATGGCTGAAATCCTTGCGATCGCACACCCTGACGGAGGCACCGTTGGAGTCTTCAACGCGGCGGCCGCCGAAGAGTCGCTTTCAATCGAGACCTGGATTCCGGCCGAGGGCGGCGAGCCGCAACGCCCGCTTGATCAATACTCGGGGCTCGTCGTTCTCGGCGGGGACGAGAACATCGGCGAGGTGGATCGTTACCCCTATCTCGAGCGCGAGTACGAAATCGTCAACGATTGGATCGAGGCCGACCGTCCACTCTTTGGCGTCTGCCTCGGCGCGCAGATGATGGCCCACGTCAGGGGCGGCTCGGTCTTCAAGATGCCTGAGAAGGAGCTTGGCTGGATCGAGATCGAGCAGCTGCCTGCCGCGCAGGATGATCCTGTCGCCGGATTTGGCCCGCAGCTACTGACCGGACTGCTCTGGCACAGCTACGGCTGCGAACCGCCGCCGGAGGCAACCGTCCTCGCCCGCAACGAAGTCTGTGTTCAGGCCTTCAAGCTTGGCGAAGCATGGGGGTTCCAACATCACCCGGAGGTTGACGACCAGCTCCTCGACGAATGGCTCCAACCGCTGCTTGCAGGCGAAGCAGAGGGGCGGCGCGTGGCGGAGATCGTTGACGCTGGCACTGCAGTACACATGGCAACTTGGAACGACTACGGACGTGAGCTTTTCCGCCGTTTCGCTAGGCGCTGCGCCTGACGTTCGCGCCGAACAGCTTGGTCCGGCGACTCCACGCCATCGCCGGCTCCTCAACCAGCCGCAGACTGAGCCAGCCGAGCAGTAGTGCGACCGGGAGCGCGACCACAGTCGCACCCCAAGGATTGAGCGGCAGCAACCCGTTAGCGCGCAGCACGAGCAGCACGGGGACGTGCCAGAGGTAGAGGCCGTAGCTGACGCCGCCTACCCAGACCAGCGGCCGCCACTCGAGTGAAGCAGGCGGCCGGACCGCTGCGGCAGCGATGATCAAGGCGAAGCCGGTGGCGGCAGGCAGGTCGCGAATCACGCGCATGACCTCGAACCCTTCTATGTGCATGAAGAGGTCGGCAGCGACCAGCAGCAACCCGGCTGCAATCAAGAGCCGTGTGGCTGCAGGGCGGAGGCTGCGCCTCTCGACGGCCACCGCCGCAAGCATCCCGATCGCGAAGTACGGCAGCATCGCCGGAAGACTCTTCGACCAGCCCAGAGACGGCGCGCTCTGCTGCGCGAGGATGTAGTTGAAGAGCACTCCCCCGAGCAGCAGCATGATCGGAATGACGAACTGCGCGCCTCGTCGTCTACCCGCGCGAAGCGCCAGCCAACCAAGCAGCGGCAGCACGACGTAGTAGCTCGCCTCAACCACCAGAGTCCACATTGGCGGGTCGAGCTTCAGAAGCGTCTGAGCGCTGAAGTTCTGCGCGAAGATGAAGTAGAGCGGCAGCAGCTCCACCGGCGGGAGGCGAACGCCGGGCGAGCCGGCGATCGGGTAGAGCAGCAGCGCGCTGCCGATGATCGCCAGCCAGTAGGCGGGGACTATTCGCCCGACGCGGCGCACGACATAGGTGGAGGTCGCCGGACCGCGCTGACCGGAGAAGGCGGAGCGGACCCACGCGCGGAAGAGCAGGAAGCCGGTTAGGACGAAGAAGAGCGCAAGCCCGACGCGCAGCTCAGCGAAGAGATCGTTGGCAAGCGTGTTCGGTGCAGTGGCAACGTGAACATCGCTCAGCGTGTAGAGCCAAGCGTGAAAGCCGAAGACACTCAACGCAGCGACACCGCGCAAGCCGTCAATTGCCGAGTTTCGCTTTCCCGCCGGAGGCGACTCGGCCGCCATTTCTACTCCAAGGCCGCCGGGCTTTGAGCGACGGGGAGCCCGCCCTCAACCATCCAGGCCTTGAGCTGGTGGTGCATTGCTGCAGCGCCGACGATCGGCGCTGCGATCTCGCTCCAGCCGCTCGGCACGATCGCGAACGGATGCATCTGAGCCCCACCGAGACCTCCGTGCGAGCCCATGAACTCTTCGAACGGCACGATCTCATCTTCGTCGCTCAGATAGGCGCCGCTGACGAGCAGATCGGGGCAGTGGCCGAAGCTGTCATGGCGGCGCAGGTGGTCGGCTGCGTTGGCGCCGAAGTGGGCGATCGGGCTGACGCCGGTGACGCTGTCATCGCTCAGCCTGTACTTGCCCTCGGCGCCGAGAACAACTGCGCCCTCGGTCTCGGAGCGAACCATCACCCAACCAATGTCGGGGTGGGCAGCCAAAGAGGCGACCAGTCCCGGGTGTTGATGCTCGATCTGTTCGAGCGTCAGTCGTCCGGGCGTGCGTGGGAACGAAATCAAGCCGAGACAGCCGGAGGCCAAGACGATGACCTCAGGTCGATCCGCGTCGGCGGCGTTGGTGATCGCCAGATGCTGATCCTGCGCCTCGCGCCCGGGCCCCAACGCGACGCCGTCAGCTCCTACGAAGCTTCGTGTGGCCCGCGCCATCATCCGTCCGCCAGCGCTGTCCTCGGTGCTCAGCTCGGTCAGCCAGCCGCCAATCTCGCCCCACGATTCGGCCACCGCCGGCGGGGCGATCACGCCGCTCTCCGAAGAGCAGGCCTGCTCCACAACCTGTTCCAGCGTCTGGCCGCAGCGTTGACGGAACGGCCTCCCCTGCGACTGACCATGGTCGGAGAGAACGACGATCTCGTATGGCCGCGGCGCCTGCGGGATCGCGCGCTCCAGCCGCAGCAACTGCCTGTCGAGCCGCCCCAGCACCGTCAACGCGTCAGGCGCCCGAATCCCGGAGTGGTGCGCGACCTCGTCATAGCCCACGTATGTCGAATAGGAGACCGGAACGCCTTCGACGATGTCGGCCAGCAGCGTGGCGGTGTTCAGTTCGCGCATCACCACAGTCATCGCGGCGCGCAG
>WLNV01000052.1 GCA_009699615.1 Actinomycetota bacterium | reverse complement strand
TCGGCGCCGACTTCTGGGGCACTCAGGTGAACCGCGAATCGAAGGCGATGATCGCCCACCTTGGCTTCGAGCTGCTCGGGATGAACCGGATCGGCTCCTACTCGAATCCTGAGAACGAACGCTCGACGAGCGCGCTCGAGGCCGTTGGCTACTCGCGCGAGGGCGTGCTGCGTCAATGGCACCGTCATGGCGAGAGCTACCTCGACGTGAACATCTTTGGAATGCTGCGCGACGACTGGCGTGCCAGCGAGCAGGCCTCGATCGCGATCAGTTGTGAAGGAACGCCTCCGCGGGCGTTCCTGCAGGGTCTTTAGTCGCGCGCACTCCAGCTGAACCCGCGCACGGCAAGGATCACGCAGGCCAACGTCCAGACGGCGACGACAGCGAGATCGGAGAGGTGGTCGGTGAGCGGAGCGCCCGTGACCAGCGCCGCACTGATCCCGTTGATCACGTGGACCAGAGGCAGCGCGTTGGCGATGTCGCGCAGGAAGGTTGGAACGTTATCGACGTCAAAGAAGACGCCGGAGATGAAGATCATCGGCAGGAAGACGAGGTTGGTGTAGGCGGGGGCAGCCTCAAAGTTTGGGATCACGTGTGAGAAGGCGACGCCCATCGAGGCAAAGCAGGCGACGCCAAGGACGGTGAAGATCGCCAGCTCGGCCCAGTTCTTCGGCCAGCCGAGTCCGAAGAAGAGCTTGCCGGCGACGATGATGATCAGGATCTGAATCACGGCGTTGGTTGCCGCGCTGCCGATGATCCCCGAGAGGTACGAGGTTCCGGGGAGTGGCGTCCCGCGCACACGCTTGAGGACGCCCTGCTCGCGTAGGAAGGTCATCTGCGTTGCCAGTGCGTTGAAGGTGGTTGCCATAACGCTGAGCCCGGCGATCCCCGGTATCAGCACGTTAAGGTTGGCTTGGTTGCCACTGAACACGGCTCCAAACAGGAACAGGAAGATCAGCGGCAGGACGAAGCTGAAGAAGGCTGCCGTTGGGTTGCGCCAGAACATCTTGCGCTCAAGGCGGTACTGGCGCCAGGCGAGTGCTGTGTCGCTCATTGCGTCGCCTCGCTCGCTTGGTCGGCGGTCAGCTCGAGGTAGACGTCCTCAAGTGATGGACGAACGACGGAACAGTCAACGAGCGACTCTCCTCGCGCAATCGCTTCGCCGGTCAGGCGATGGAGCAGCTCCGTCGGGTCGTCAACCTCGTCGCTGATCAGCGTGCCGGTCTCGTCGCGCCAGCTCACGCGGTAGCGCGCCGACGCTTGGCTCAGCGTGCTCGGTGGCCCCTCGGCGAGGATCTTGCCGCTCTTGATGATCGCGACCCGATCGCACAGTTCCTGCGCCTCTTCGAGGTAGTGGGTTGTCAGCAGAACGGTCTTGCCGAGATCCCGCAGCCGCTTGATCGTCATCCAGGCGGCGCGCCGCGCTGCGGGGTCGAAGCCGGTCGTCGGTTCGTCTAGGAAGATCAAGTCAGGGTCGCCGATCAGCGCCAGCGCGAGATCCAACCTGCGCTGTTGGCCACCGGAGAGCGTCCGCACCAGCGCCGTCGCCTGCGCCTCGTCGTCAAGGCCGACGATCTTCAGCACTTCGTCAACGTCACGCGGGTGCGGGTAGAGCCCGGCCCAGTGCGCGACCGCTTCGCGGACGCGGACATGGCGGTACATGCCGGAGCTCTGCAGCACGATGCCAACCCGTTCGCGCAACGCGCGAGGGCGCTCGGCAGGGTCGAAGCCGAGCACCGTGACACTGCCGCTGCTGCTGGCTCTGTATCCCTCGAGGATCTCGACGGTTGTGGTTTTGCCAGCGCCATTGGGCCCGAGTAGGCCGAAAATCTCGCCTTCCGCGACCTCAAAGCTGACGCCGCCGACGGCCTCGTGGTCGTCATATGACTTGTGCAGATCGACGACTGTGATTGCGGCTTCGGTGCTGGGCACCGCGCAATGATCGCAGGCGGATGCTGCAATTCGGTTATCGGCAGCGCAGAATTGGCCCCGGCGCGCGATACTGAAGTGATGGCGAAAGCACGACCGATACCGGGGCTTAGCGCCCAGATGCGCTACTCGGACGCTGCAACGGCGACGATCGCGGTCCGCAGCGAGGAGCTTTTCGACCATGCGGCGGGGGTGCTCGACGTAACAAACATCGAGGCTGTTCACGCGATGCGCGTCGCTACTCGTCGATTGCGGTCGGTGCTTGAGTTCTACGAGCCGTGCCTCGACCGCGACCAGCTGAAGCCGATCTTGAAGCAGGTTTGCGACTTGGCCGATGTGCTCGGCCAGCGGCGCGACCCCGACGTCGAGATTCAGGCGCTGCAGGGCTTTGCCGCTGCCGCCACCGACGGCGAGCGACCGGGGATCGAGCGTTTCATCGCACGTACCAGCGAGCAGCAGCAGCAGGCGAACGCGGAGTTGGCCGAGATGCTCGCGCGGATTGAGAGCGACGATCTGCGCGGCGCCCTCGCTGCTCTGATCGCGCCAACGGCGCCACCAACGCCGCCATTGCCGAGCACGGCCGGGCAGCCGAACGAACCCGGTGCGACCACGCCCCCGGAGCTTCCCGAGGATCAATCGACCACCGCCAAGAGCGGTTGGCTGCGGAGGCGATGACGCGATGAAGGCACGCAAGGTCAAACATCTCGATCCCGACGGCACGCTTGCCGACAACGCGCAGCGCGTCGTCTCCGTACGGCTTGACGAGCTGTTTGACTTCGTCCCGGCGGTACTCGATCCAAAGAGCGTCAAGAAGCTCCATGCAATGCGAATCGCCGCCAAGCGGCTTCGCTACGTGCTCGAAGTGGCGGCCGCCAATTGCTTCGGCCCCTACGCGCTGACTGCAACGAAGCGCGTGCGCGAACTTCAGGATCTACTCGGCGAGATTCACGACTGCGACATCCAACTGCCCCGCGTCCAGCGGATTCGGGTCGAGCTGAGCGATGAGGCGGTTGCCGAACTACGCACTCGCGCCGCCGGCGCGGCGGATCTTGACCCGGCACTCGCGTCGGGGCTGCCTCACAGCGAGGATTGGGCCGGCCTTGCTGCGCTCGAGCACTACTTGACCGTTCGACGCGGCCTGCTCTACGACCAGTTCACGACTGTCTGGCGCGACATCGAGCGTTCGGCGATGCGAGCTCGCCTAGAGTACGCAATAGCCGAGCGACCTTCTATCGGTGGCGAGCAGGCAGAATCGAGCGTGACGATCCGATGAGCGATACCGAAACCGGAACAGACCCACTGGACAGCAATTCACTGGGCCTTGAGGCACCGTTTGATGCGCGCCCGACGCCGGAAGATCCGTTCCCCGCGCCGCGCGAGTCGCTCGACCTTGCAGATCCTGCCGTAGCACTCAACCGCGAGCTCTCATGGGTCGACTTCAACGATCGCGTGCTGCAGCTCTCAGAGCGTTCCGACCAGCCGCTGCTTGAGCGCGTCAAGTTCTCGGCGATCTACTCTTCGAACCTTGACGAGTTCTTCATGATTCGCGTCGCCGGGCTGCTTGATCAGGTCGATGCTGGCGTTGACCGTAAGCGTGGCGGCTTCTCGCCATCGCAGACGATCGATCAGGTTCACGATCGCGTCCTCCCGCAGGTCGAGCGCCAGGCACGGTTGGTTGACGAAACGCTGTTGCCGGAGCTGGCCGAGCACGGCGTTGAAGTCGTCGGGCTGGGCTCGCTGTCGGAAGACGAGCGCGCTGAGCTCGCTGAACGCTTCAAGCGCCAAGTCTTGCCTGTACTTACTCCTCTTGCGGTTGGCCTTGGTCGTCCGTTCCCTTACATCTCGAACCTTTCGCTCAGCCTCGCGGTCTTGGTCCGCGACCCACAGACCGACCAGACGATCTTCGCCCGCGTCAAGGTGCCAAAGGGTCTGATCCCGCGCTTCTTCCCGATCAGCGAAGGCGAGTCACGCTTCGTCTTGCTCGAAGAGCTGATTGCAGCCAACCTTCAAGGGCTCTTCCCCGAGATGGAAGTGATCGATCACGGTTGCTTCCGCGTTACACGCGACGCCGATTTCGACATCTCCGACGAGGCCGACGACCTGCTCAAGGCGATCGAAGCCGAGCTGCGGCAGCGGCCTTTCGGCGAGGTAGTGCGGCTGGAGCTGGAAGCTGGAATCAGCCCGGCAATCCGCGAGCAGCTGGTCGAGGCGCTGATGGTTGAGGAACGTCAGATCTACTCCATTCCGGGGCTGCTCGACATGACCGACCTCTGGCAGCTGGTCAAGCTGCCGGGCCACTCCGAGCTGCGTGACGCTCCGGCAACGCCATTGACTCAGCCACGACTCGCTGAGGCCGAGGCAGACGAGCGTTCGATCTTCTCCGTGATCCGAGAAGGCGACGTGCTCGTTCACCACCCGTACGAATCATTCTCAACCTCGGTTGAGCGCTTCGTGCAGGAGGCTGTTGAGGACCCTGACGTTCTTGCGATCAAGCAGACCGTTTACCGCACCTCGGATGATTCGCCGCTCGTTCCGTCACTGATCCGCGCGACCGAGAAAGGCAAGCAGGCCGTCTGCCTCGTGGAGCTGAAAGCGCGCTTCGATGAACGCGCCAACATCTCGTGGGCACGCAAGCTTGAGCGAGCCGGCGTTCACGTCGTCTACGGCATGCCAGGAATCAAGATTCACGCCAAGTGCGTGCTCGTCGTACGCCGGGAAGGCGATGGCGTACGTCGCTACGTCCACGTTGGCACCGGCAACTACCACCCGACTACGGCCCGCCTCTACACCGACTTTGGCCTCTTCACTTGCGACGACAAGATCGGCGCCGACGTCGCTGAAATGTTCAACTTCCTGACCGGCTACGGCCGCCCGGCCAACTACCGCGAAGTGCTCGCCGCGCCGCACTTCATGCTCGAAGGAATCCTTGAGCGGATCGAACGCGTGATAACGGCCAAGGCCGAAGGTCGGCACGCACGAATCAGGATGAAGATGAACGCGCTGGTCCACCCGGAGGTAATCGAAGCGCTCTACCGCGCTTCGCAGGCCGGCGTGCCGATCGAGCTCAACGTGCGCGGAATCTGCTGCCTGATCCCTGGAGTTCCCGGGATGTCAGAGAACATCCGCGTCGTCTCGGTCGTCGGCCGATTCCTTGAGCATTCGCGGATCTACACCTTCGAGCACGGCGACGAGGTTGAGGTCTACATCGGCTCCGCCGACCTGATGCCGCGCAACCTCGACAACCGCGTCGAGCTGCTGACCCCTGTCAAGGACCCGATCTGCCGGGCCGAGGTGCTCGACACGCTTGAGCGCTGCCTGCTCGACAACGTCAACGCTTGGGAGCTGCAGAGCGACGGAAGCTGGACGCCGGTGATCGCTGGCCCAGGCGACGAGCCGCGCTCGGTCCAGCGCGAGCTGCTCGCGCTGACTGCTTCGCGCGCCGCTGAAGCATCGACGCAGGCGCCGTGAGCGAAGACGAACAGACGCTTCGCGAGCGCGTTCTCGAAGCAGAGATCAAGGTTCCAACCCGCGGCAATCGCAAGCTTGGTCAGTTGATTGACGCCGTCAACGCCAGCGAGCGGATCAAGTCAACTTGGTACATGGCCGGGCTGAACGCCAATCGGCTGGGGATGTCCGACCACTCTTGGGTTCACATCCAGATCGTCACCAACATTGCCCTTCGTCTGACGCGCTTGCTGGCAAAGCGCGGCGTTGAGACCGGCATCGTCGCCGACCACGGAATGACCGAACGGGATGCTGAAGTGGTGATCGCTGCCGCAACGATGCTCCATGACCTCGGCCTCTCAATCAACCGCAAAGACCATGAGACCTACTCGCTCTTCCTCGCCGCCGACCTTCTGCCTGGGCTGCTCGAAGAGATCTACGATGAGCCGGAGCGAACCGTGATCGCAAGCGAAGCGATGCACGCGATCATCTCTCACCGCTCAAAGGGGGAGCCGCTTACGATCGAAGGCGCGATCGTTCGCGTTGCCGACGCGCTCGACATGGCCAAGGGCCGAGCACGGCTGCCGTTCGAAGCGGGGGAGACGAACATTCACTCGCTCTCCGCCTACGCGATCGAGGAGGTCAAGATCAGCCCCGGCCGCGATACCGCCGTCCGCGTTGAGATCGAAATGAGCAACAGTGCCGGCATCTTCCAGGTCGATGAGGGGCTCGGGACGAAACTTCGCGGCACGCCGCTGGAGTCGCACATCGAAGTCGTGGCACGGATCGAGGGCGAGCACGAGAAACGGCTCGTGTCCGTGTTCCGCCTGTGACGGGTGACTCGGCCGCTGCCCGCCAGCGGCGCCTGACACTCATCGTTGCCGGCTTGGTCGTGGTCGCGATTGCGCTCGTGCTCTTCACCGGGCCGCTGAAGCCGGGGGGTGGGAGCACCGCGAACTCTTCGGCAGCGGTGACGACTCCCGCAGGCACCGACTCGGCATCGAAACCAGCCGCCTCCGCGCCTGCCGCGCCGAAGCCGGCGACCGGCGAATACCGTGGCCCCGTTCCAATCCTGATGTACCACGTGATCAAGGCACCGACTGCGAGCACGCCGATGGCCGAGCTTTGGACCCCGGCCGAAACATTCAAGGAGACGATCGCGCTGCTCAAGAAGGACGGTTACAGCGGCGTAACGCTCGACCAGGTCTGGAAGGCGTGGCACGGCGGCGCCGGCCTTCCGGCCAAGCCGCTCGTGATCAGCTTCGACGATGGATACCTCAGCCACTCGGTCACTGCCAAGCCAATCCTCGAGGCCGCCGGATGGCCAGGGGTTCTCAACCTCGAAGGCAAGAACATCGGCCCCGGCGGGTTGACCACGCACCAAGTCGAGGGGCTTATCGCGGCCGGCTGGGAGATCGACTCGCACACGCTCACGCACCCCGACCTGACGACGCTCGATGACGCGACTTTGAAGAGCGAGCTGGTCGATTCGCGCAAGCTGCTGCAGGACAAGTTCAACATCCCGGTCAACTTCTTCTGCTACCCGGCCGGAGCCAACGACGCGCGCGTGCGCGCCGCAGTCGAAGCCGCCGGCTACTACGGCGCGACGACCGTTGATCCCGGCATCGCCTCAAAGAGCGACAACCCCTATCTGCTGCCGCGAATCCGCGTCAACGGCACCGACTCGGCGGCAACCGTCGCCGGGCGCGTCAGCACCGGCAACGGCGTAAGCGGCGGTTACTGAGCTGAGCTGCTGAGCGGGCAGAAGCAGGCCGCGGGGTGTTGCTTGCCGTCGCTGTCGTCCAGTACCGGTTGTTCGTTGCTGCAACGTTCAATCGCGTAGCTGCAGCGTGGATGAAAGGCGCAGCCGCCGGGAGGCGCTGAGGCGAGCGGGACGTCGCCGCTTAGAAGCTGGTCATCGTCGACATGGCGCGTGGGATCTGGGACCGGAACCGCTGCGAGCAGCCCTTCCGTGTACGGATGAATCGGCTGAGCGAAGAGTTGGTCGGTCTCGGCAATCTCGACGATCCGGCCCATGTACATCACTGCGATGCGCTGCGAGATGTGACGAATCACGCCGAGGTCGTGGGCAATGAACACCAGTGTGAGCCCCAGCTCCTCGCGCAGCCCAACGAGCAGGTTGAGGATCTGGGCTTGGATCGAAACGTCGAGCGCCGAAACCGGCTCGTCGCAGACGAGCAGCCGCGGTTTGGTGATCAGCGCACGAGCAATCCCGATCCGCTGACGCTGCCCGCCGGAGAACTCGTGCGGATAGCGGCTGGCATGGGCGGGCTCGAGCCCAACGAGCTCCAACATCTCGTCGACTTGGCGGCGCCTCTCGGCGCCGCGCGCGAGCCCTTGAATGTCGAGCGGCGCTGCAACTACGTCGATTACGCGACGGCGCGGGTTCAGCGACGAGTACGGATCTTGGAAGACCATCGTCAGGTCGCGCCTTGCGCTCTTTCGAGCGCTGCCACGGAGGCCGCTGAGGTCAGCTCCGTCAAAGCGGACGAGGCCCTCGGTTGGTGGCTGCAGGCCGACGATGCAGCGAGCAAGCGTCGACTTGCCGCAGCCCGATTCGCCGACGAGGCCGAGCGTCTCGCCTTCGATCACGCTAAGGGTCACGTCGTCAACTGCGCGCAGCTTCTCGCGTCGCCCGCGGATAGGGAACTCCTTTCCTACACCTTCGAGCTCAAGCAGCGCCATCTTCAACCTCCGACCGCAGTTGCGCGCGTTCGCCGTCTGATAGCCAGCAGGCCGCGAGGTGGGTCCCGCCGTCGCCGCAGGCAAGCAGATGGGGCCGGTCGCGGCACTTCTCAGAGGCGCTGGCGCAGCGAGCCGCGAACGCGCAGCCCACGTCTTCACTCGTCATCGCGATCGGTTGACCAGGGATCGTCTTCAGCAGCTTGCTGCGAGGCCGGTCGGTTCGAGGCACCGACGCCAGCAGTCCGAGCGTGTATGGATGCTGCGGATTGCTGAATACCTCGCTAGTGCTGCCTTGCTCGACGATCCGCCCCGCGTACATCACTGCCACCCGATCGGCGACCTCAGCGACGACGCCGAGGTCGTGCGTAATCAGCAGCACCGAAGCATCAACCTCGGCGCGCATCCTTCGAATCAAGCGCAGAATCTGCGCTTGAATCGTGACGTCGAGCGCCGTCGTAGGTTCATCGGCGATCAGCACAGCGGGGTGGCAGGCCAGCGCCATCGCAATCATCACGCGTTGGCGCATGCCGCCGGAGAACTCGTGCGGATAGTTCTTCGACCGCTCCTTGGCGTCGCTGATGCCGACCGCGCTTAGTAGCTCGACCGCTCGCTCGTCGGCTTCGTCCTCGCTGAGCTGCTCGTGCGCGCGCAGTACCTCAGCGATTAGGTCGCCGACGCTATGGACCGGTGTAAGCGATGTCATCGGATCCTGGAAGATCATTGCGATCTCGGCTC
This sequence comes from Actinomycetota bacterium, assembly GCA_009699615.1. Classification (GTDB taxonomy): domain Bacteria; phylum Actinomycetota; class Thermoleophilia; order Solirubrobacterales; family Solirubrobacteraceae; genus F1-60-MAGs163. The sequence continues at coordinate 446 of WLNV01000052.1, read as the reverse complement.
CGCGAATCTTGCGCAGCTCGTCCTCATCGGCGCTGAGCAGCTCACGGCCGCCAAAGTTGACGCTCCCTTCGAGCGAGGCGTTGCTGGTGCGGTTAAGCGCGGTCAACGCCATCGCTGTTGCCGACTTGCCGCTGCCTGACTCACCAACGATCGCGAGGATCTCGCCTCGTGCCAGTTCGAAGTCGACGCCACGGACTGCCTGCACGAGGCCGCCATCGGTCCGGAACGAGACGTGTAGGTCACTCACCTTCAGTGCAGAATCAGTCACGCCGGATCCTTGGGTCGAGGATCATCGAGAGTACGTCGGCGAAGGCGTTGATGACCACGATCAGGAAGCCGCCGTACATCGTCAGCGCCATCAGCGGCGGCAGGTCGAGGTGGGCGACGGCCTGCTGCGCGTAGGCACCAACGCCGTTGATTCCGAAGACCGGCTCGACGAGGATCAC
>WLNV01000051.1 GCA_009699615.1 Actinomycetota bacterium | reverse complement strand
GACGCCGCTGATGTTGCGAAGCGCTTCAAGGATCCCGGCCTGCGTCAGCTCGCTGATGCCTAGCGGCGGTCCGATGGAGCTCAGCAGCGTCTCACTCCCGGGGCCGCCTATCGCGTAGCCGCAGCGCAGCCCGGCCAATCCCCATGCTTTCGAGAAGCTGCGGAAGATCAGCAGCCGCGGGTGGCGTTCGCATAGTCCGATTGTGGCATCGAGCGGCTCGGCGGCGATGAAGTCGCGCAGCGCTTCGTCGAGCACGACAGCGACACGCTCGGGCAGCGCCTCAAGCAGCGCTGAGAGTTCGTTGACTCCGATCAACTCGCCGCTCGGGTCGTTCGGGTTGCAGAGCGCGACGACGCGCGTCTTCTTTGTCACCGCAGCCAGGATCGCTTCAACCGAGTGGTTGGCGACGGTCACTACCTCGCCGCCCGCCTCGCGTGCCATCACCGGGTAGAGCTGGTAGGAGGGCCAAGGCGTGATCAGCTCATCGCCAGGTTCGACCAGGGTCTGCGTCGCACTGACGAGCAGCTGCGAGGCTCCGTCGCCGATCACGATCCGCTCGGCAGCGAGACCATGGCGGTGGGCGATTTCGGCGCGCAGCTCGCCTGCCGGCGCCATGTACCTGTGCAGACCCCGCTGCGCGGTGAAGGTGATCGCGCCGACGACCGAAGACGGCGGGTAGCCAGGCCATGTGGTGGCTGAGAGGTCAAGCTTGTCGACCTTCGAGAGCGCCTTCCTGCGCCGCTCGTCGGCCTCGCTCTTTAGCTGGGCGCTGACCTCCGCGGGGTCCATCTCTTCAAACTGTTTGTAGTGATCGAGCAGGCCCATTATGGAGTCGACGGCGCGGTTCCGCTGCTTGCCAACCCGCCTCCGAAGACAAGCCAGATGCCAAAGAGCGTGACCCCGACCATCGCCGTGTACGCGAAGACGCGGCCGATCGCTCCGTCACGTTGATCAACGCCAGAGGCGCGGCGCATCAGGATCCATGCCGAGTCAAGTTGCTTGCAGACCATCAGCCCCGCCATCAGCGTCAGCAGGATGCCAAGGAACGCTACGACGGTGGCGAAGAAGATGTGGTCAACGAGCGGCGGGATGTGCGAGACAATCCAGAGCCACCCGGCCTCGACTGGCCCCCAGAAGGTCAAGTTGATCAACACCATCAGGGCCAGCACGAAGTGGCCGAGGACGGCGTCGCGACGCCGCTGACGCGGATTGCCAAGCACAGGCTTGCCGCGGTAGTGAACCGGCTGTGTGCCGGGCCGGCGGCCAACGAAGAGCCCTCCTGTGTCGCTTGGGTCGCTGCGCATCTAGATAAGGGTACGCCGCCTGCACCCAGCGCGGCGTGCTTCGCCCGGTCAGCCCTCGTAGAGAGCGTCGAAACGCTCTCCGTACTTCTCTTCGACGACGTTGCGCTTGACCTTCATCGTCGGCGTCAGCTCCCCGGTTTCCTGCGTCAAATCGTGCTCAAGGATGAAGAACTTCTTCACCTGCTCGACCGGTGCGTAGTGGCCGTTGGCGCGGTCCAATTCGGTCTGAACGATCTCGATCACCTGTGGGTTGGTTGCCAGCGCGGGAATCGATGCATCCTCAATCCCGTTCTCTGCCGCCCACGGAATGATCTGCTCCTCGTCGAGCGTGATCAGCATCACCGGGTAGGGGCGACGGTCGCCGTGCATCACGGCCTGGCTTACGAAGCGGGTCTGCTTCATGTCGTTCTCGAGGTTCGCCGGAGTCAGGTTCTTGCCGCCGGCGGTGATGATGATGTCCTTCTTGCGGCCGGTAATGAAGAGGAAGCCGTCCTCGTCCACCTTGCCTACGTCGCCGGTGTGGAGCCAGCCGTCTACTACGGCGCCGAAGCTGGCGTCGTCGTTCTTCCAGTAGCCGCCGAAGATGTTGGCACCCTTGAGCAGAATCTCGTCATCCTCCTCGGCGATCTTGATCTCAACTCCGGGAAGCGCGCGCCCGACCGATCCAAATCGATGGTCTTCCGGGGTGGAGGTCGTCGCGACGGTCGCCGTCTCAGTCATTCCGTATCCCTCCATCACCGGCACACCAGCGGCGTAGAAGAACTCGAGGATTTGCTGCGCGATTGGAGCAGCGCCGGTAACCGCTTCACGGACGTTGCCGCCGAATGCGGCGCGGACGTTCACGAACAGCTTCTCGTCGAACTGGTCGAAGGCCGCCTGGAGCTCATCGGGCACGGGCTGGCCGGTTATCTGAAGGTCACGTACCTGCACTCCAACCTCGGTCGCCTTGGCCAGCATCTCAGGGTCAACGTTCCCGGCGACCATCGTGTAGAGCTTCTCGAAGATCCGTGGCACAGAGGGCAGGAAGGTCGGCTTGACCTCGCCAATGTCGGCGATGATCTTCGTTGTGTCGCCGGTCCAGTAGGCGACCGCTGTGCCGGTATCGGCTGCACCGAGCGCTACGAGAATCGCGAAGGCGTGGGCGAGCGGGAGGAAGAGGTAGACGACGTCGTCGCCGTTGCCGAAGAGCCCGCGTTCGGCTGTCATGTCGAGCACCGCGCGGTAGTTGGCCTGCGAGAGGACGCAGCCCTTCGGTGGGCCGGTCGTTCCCGAGGTGTAGATGAAGGTGTATGGGTCTTCAGGCTTGACGGCTTCGTAGCGGGCAACAAGCTCCTGCTCGTCGCGGCTGCGGCCACGCTCGCGAACCTCGTCAAGTGAGATGGCGTCGGGGGTGCCGTCGCTGTGCTCGATCGCGATGATCGTCTTCAGCTTCGGCAGTTGATCACGGACCTCAGCGATCTTTGCGTACTGCTCAGCGTCTTCGACGACGATTGTGGTTGATTCGGAGTTGCCTGCGACCCATTCGCACTCCTTCGGAGAGTTGGTCGGATAGATCGGCACGACGACGCCGCCTGCGGCGCTGATCGCGAACGAGCTGTAGACCCACTCCGGGCGCGTGCCGCAGAGGATTGAGACGCGCTCACCGGGCTCAAGGCCCAGGTCGATCAGCCCACGGCCGGCCTCGGAGACGATCTCGCCAACCTCGGTAAAGCTGACGTCAAGCCAGTCGTCGCCAACCTTGTGGCGCACGGCCGGGCGATCGGCGTACATCGCTGCCGCCATCGGCAGCATGTCGGCGATTGTCTTCGAACCTGTTGACGGTGTCGTGCTGGCTTCCATGGTTCTCTCCCTGTTGGCGGAAACGGCTCCGCCGATACTACGGAAGCTGCGGACTTTGTGTCAGCGTCTTCGCGTCAGATTGGATTCGGTACGTCGACGAACTGGTGGCTGACGTCGAAGCGCTCCGCGATCATCTCGCCGAGGTGTTGCACGCCGAGCGTTTCGGTCGCGTAATGGCCCGCGGCGATGAAGTGGATCCTGCCCTCGCGTGATTCGTTCATCACGCGCTCGGCAGGTTCGCCGGTGATGAAAGCGTCGAAGCCCGCCTTGATCGCATCATCGAGGTATGACGACCCGGCGCCTGAGACGACTGCGACGCTCTTGATCAGCTCGGGGCCGCCATCAAAGACGAGTGGCTCACGCTCGCCGCAGGCGGCCGCGGCCCGCGTAGTCAGCTCGCCAATACTGATTCCGTCGCCGGGGAAGAACCCAGCGACGCCGATCGTCTGGGCGCCGAGCCAGCCAAACGATTGCTGGCGCTCGCAGCCAATCGCAGCCGCAATCAGTGCGTTGTTGCCGATCTCGGCGTGGCCGTCGAGCGGCAGGTGGTAAGCGAGCAGCGAACAGTCGCTACCGAACAGCAGTTCAAGTCGACGCTTGGCGGCGCGGTCGATCACAGTCGGTGTTCGTCCCCAGATTAGGCCGTGGTGGGCGAGGATCAGGTCGGCGTTCAGCTCGGCGGAGCGCTCGAACAGCTCAAGGCTTGCCGATACGCCGCTGACGATCGCGGTCACGTCGCTGCGGCCCGGCACCTGCAGCCCGTTCGGGCAGTAGTCCTCAAACGACTGGGCATCCAGCAGTTCGTCGCAAAAGTTCACGATCTCTTCCAAATTGGCCATCCCGGCAGAGTAGAGTGCGAGCTGTGGCCAAGGAAGAACTAATCGGATCGATGAGCGATTCTCAGCTCTACTCGATCGGCGCTTACTTCTGCGATTCGCACCCCGATCTCGTTGACGACGTCCTGAAACAGAGCGTGGAGATCGAGCGCGACGGGCTTGCCCGCTGGGCGAAGAAGGAGAAGGTCGAAGAGTCGGTAGCGCTGCAGACTCTGATCACCGGCCTCTCGGTTCGCTTCTACACGGCGCTGGCCAGCGACGCGTAGTCGCGCGCCTGAGTCCTGCCATACTGAAGTCCACTTCGGGGCGTGGCGCAGCCTGGTAGCGCGCACCGTTCGGGTCGGTGAGGTCGGAGGTTCAAATCCTCTCGCCCCGATTAGTGGAAGCCTTCCGTTGCCGCGGGAGGCTTCTTTGCTTTCTGGGCTGTATCTGAGCCGCCCGTGTCGGTAGGTTTGCGGGGTGGTTCCTGCTGACGAGTCCCTGCAACTCGCGCCCGAGTCGGAAGATTCGGATTCCAGTCGCGGACGCATCAGGGGCGCGATGTCACGAGGCAAACTGCTGGCGACGATCGCCTACCGCGACCCGGTCCACGTGGCCGAGCGGCTGACGCTCTATGGCGCAGGGAACCTCGCCGAGCCGTCAAAACAGTGGGCCGAGTCGATTCGCGCAGGGCAGCCGGAGGTGCCTAAAGCGCAGCATGCTGAGCAGCTGCGCACGAAGAGTGCCCACATCGCTCGCGTCGATGGCGCGATCTCCGGTACGCCGTTCCTGATCGCATTCGTACCGGCCTACATGGCGTACCTGTGGCAGGAGGGAAGGATGGTGCTGCGAACCGCGGCTCTATACGGCCGCGATCCGAGCGAGATGACCACCTCGGCCGAGACGCTCGTGCTGCGCGGTGTTCATCCAACCGTTGAGCTGGCGCTCGCCGAATTGACGAGGGTGCGCGGGATCCCGATGCCCGGCAAGCCTGAATCGCGCCGACCACTCAAGGTCTGGGTTAGCGCGGGCTATTCGCTCTTGATCTTCGGCGGTTTTCTTTCGGCTCCCGGCGGAGAACGTGAGCGCGGTGCCCGCGCGCGGCTCAAAGCGACACTCGGAATCATCGTCGGGCTGGTTATTTGGGTCTCAACCTGGGTCTTCCCGGTGACCTTCATGATCATGATGGCTTGGGGCTGCGAGAGTCATTCGCGCCAGCTTGGCAACCGTGCGCTCGCGTTCTACGGTGGCGATGCGGACTCGGCAGAGGATGCGATCGCGCGTGCTGCCCGACAGGAAGACAAAGGTCACGACCGGCGCGCGGTCGTGCGAACCATCTTCCTCGGACTCTCGCTGGCGATCCCTCTGGGAATTGTTGCCGGTGTGATTCACCTGATGAAGGACAGCGGCAGCCCAGCGCTGATGGCGATCGGCGCGCTGGTCGCGGTTTCGCTCGTGGTCGCTGTCACTGTCAGTGCAGGCAAGGGCTGAGCGACGCGACCCAACCGGCGCAGACTGGCGCCGCAGCGGTCGATCTGGTCGAATGAGTCGTATGAACGTAACCTCGCCCGACCTCCGCAAACACTGGCGCCTAAGTGGAAGCCAGGTGGTCGTCGCGATCGCGCTGATGATCGGTGTTGGCCTCGTCTTCTATTCCTACGTGTCGCTCAACGAGCCGCCGCCGCCGAGCCGCTGGCCGGATTACTTCGCCTGGAACCCTGCAACGCAGTCGCTGGCACAGCCCTCGAGTGGTCCTGGGGCGTACCAGTCGTTCGTGCTGAAGAGCTGGCTCGACAGCCACGTTCCTTTCGTACCGCTGCTCTCGATTCCCTACCTCTCGTTCCTGCTGCTGGCTCCGATCGTCGTGCCGCTGCTGAACCTGCGCATCAGCTTCAAGCGCTTCCTTACCGTCGTGATCGCGCTGATCGTCAGCCAGCTGGTACTCGACGTTGCCTACCTGCTGTTCCAGACCAACGTGATCCGCGACGTTGATGCCGGAGGCGGCGTAAGTGGATATCTCGTCAAGCAGGTCTGGGGTAACGACCAGCCGTTCAACGGTTTCCCTTCCGGCCACTGCACTTGGACGACAATCGCGATCTGTTCGCTCATGCGGCTGCGTAAGGCGATGCCGAGGACGGCGTGGATCATGAGCGGCTGGCTGCTGCTGATCTACCCGGCAACGGTGATGCTGCGCCAGCACTATCTGATTGACGTTTACACCGGGCTCTTCGTCGGCTTCGCCGTCTATTGGGCGGTGATGTTCGTCGTCGAACGGCCGCGGCTGGCTTCACGCGACGATGATCTGATTATGGTTGGGCAATGACCTTTTCAGCCAAGCGAACGCTCACGCCACTTCTAGCCCTGTCGTTCTTCGGCGCCGCGCTGCTGCCGGCAACGGCGTCGGCCGCCAAGAGCGTCCACATCCGTGGAACGGCCTACGAGTTCAACAACGTCAAGGTGCGCCTCGCTGGGGCATCGATCCGCGTGGTTGAGTTTCCAAAGCTGAAGACGACGCCGCGAGCGAACGGTTCCTACGACCTCGTCGTCCCGGCGAAGGCCAAGATCACGCCGTACATCACGTTCAAGGGTTACAGCCAAGTTCACCTTCAAACCTTTACGACGGCCGGTAAGGATTTGGCGAACGTCAACTTCCAAACACCAACCGTCAACATCGCTCAGGCACTCGGCTTCCTGCTTGGCGTGCCGATCAGCGCTGCCGGTCAGCCGAAGCAGTGCGTGATCGTCTCGACCTTCTCAACGAAGAACGTTCGCAACCTGAACTTCGAAGGTTTCATCGGTTACGGAGCGCATGGCATTGCTGGAGCAACCGCGACAATCAGCCCGAAGCTGCCCGGCGCTGTCTACTTCAACGACAACGTCATTCCCGATCCCGCTCAGCTGCTGTCATCGAAGGACGGCGGCGTGCTCTGGAAGTCCGTGCCGGCCGGCACCTACAAGATCACGGCCTCTAAGCCAGGCAACAAGTTCGCCTCGTTCACGGCAACCTGCAAGCCCGGGCGAGTCGTCAACGCCAACCCGCCATGGGGGCTCTACCAGACCTCAGGGCCCGGCAGCTGAAGCATCGTCCCGGCCCTTACGGTCCGGCAGCACGAGATAGCCGACCAGTAGGGCGATCGTGGCGCCGATCAGCGTGTCGACGACGCGGCGCTCGGCCCAGCCGGTGAAGTTGGCGTCTTTCGCGCCGAAGATTGTGAGGACCATGAACGTGATGCCGGCTGCGTAGATCATGTAGTTGCGCTGGAAGTAGAGCAGGCCTCCGAGCAGCGCGATCACCGCCAGTCCAACCATCACTTCTACCGGAAAGAGCTGAGATAGGCCGCTGATCACCAGCGCGCCGATGATCACGCCGCCGCTGCGCTGAAGCGCCTTCTGCCAGCTAGACGCGCGATCTGGCCCCAGCACAACGAACATCGTCAGCATGATCCAGAAGACGTTGTGGTTGCTGTTGATCTGGAAGATTCCCATCGCTACGCCGAGTGCCACCGAGCGCCGCAGCGCGTAGCGGAAGATGTCGTCGCGTTGCCGCAGGGAGGAGGCGATTGCCGCAAGCGGCGCCGGATTGGCCGCGGCGTAAGCCGCCTCTTTCTCCGCCTTGTTGGGCGACCTTCCCCGCGCCGCGCGAACGGCGACCAGTACGCCAACCACAACGAGCCCTGCGCCGACGCCGATCAGTCCAAGCTCGACGGCTCGGGCGAGGTCGAGCCCTCGCGTGGTGCTTGTTGCAGCCGGCAGAAAGTAGGCCAGCGAAAGCATCGAACCGGCGACGCCGAGAGCCGAGTTGCCCGCAGCCAGGATCGCACCGAAGAAGGCCACCAGCGCCATTGCAATCCCGGCGGCAACCGGGGCGCCGGCGGTCACGTAGGCCAGCAGCAACATCAGGAATGTCGCGCCGGCACTGATCAGGCCTGCGTACCAGAGCCGCTCGCGCACGCTGAGTAGCGCGGCGGCGACGACGAATAAGGTCGCGAAGGCGGCGGCCAGCGAATCGCTTCCGTAGCCGGCTGCGAGCGCGCCGCCGCCGCCCGCGGCCATCGAGATGACCGCGATCGCGGTCAAGCCCCATGCCAAGGGCGGTCTTGCAGCTTGTTCGGTCATCGGCCGGTCATTAGAGCGGGCTGCTTAGCAGGTTCGGAGTTGCCTGTTGACGGGCCCGCTAGCGCGAGCCGGCGCTGGCAACGTTGCGCGGGCTGCTGCTGCGACCGTTGCTGCTGCCTGAGCCATTGCCTGAGCCGCTGCCGCTGCGCTTCTTGTTCGACGGCCGTCCGCGGTTGGGATTGCCGCCGCCGTCTGGCTTTCCGCCGCCGTTCTGATTGCCGCTGCGGTGGCTCTGGTGGGGGCTGTCGCCAACGGCCGCCTGCAGCTCATCGCTGAGTTTTAGCTGGCGCGTCATCTTCTTCATATCGCCGAGCTGGTCCTGCGAAACGAAGGTGACGGCGACTCCACGCTCGCCTGCGCGGCCGGTGCGGCCGGTGCGGTGAACGTAATCCTCGGTCTGGCCGGGGGGATCGAAGTTGATTACCTTCGAGATGCCGTCAACGTGGATGCCGCGTGCGGCGACGTCGGTTGCGACCAGCGTCGTTACCTTGCCCTTCTCGAAATCGGCCAGTGCGCGTTCGCGCTGACGCTGGCTCTTGTTGCCGTGCATCGCTGCGGCTTGGACGTTCTCGCCGGCGAGCCGCTTGACGAGGCGGTCGGCGCCGCGCTTGGTGCGGACGAAGACAAGGTTGAGGTCATGGCCGCTGCCAAGTTCACTGACGAGGCTGGCGACGCGAGTGTCGTTCGTCACCTTGACGAAGCGATGCTCGATGTCCGGCGCCTTCTGCGGCGGCGGGATGTGCTCGTGGCGGGCGGCGTCGGTCGTGTATTCCATCGCGATCTTGCCGGCCTCTCCGTCAAGCGTGGCGGAGAAGAAGAGCGTCTGGCGGTTCTTCGGGCAGAGCTCAACAACGCGGTCAACTGCAGGGCGGAAGCCCATGTCGAGCATCCTGTCGGCCTCGTCGAGAACGAGCACCTTGATGTTCTCGAGGCTGAATGCTCGGCGGCGGAGGAGATCCTCAAGCCGACCTGGCGTTGCGACGACAATGTGCGACTTGGCTGCCGTGCGAGCCTGCTTCTCAAGGCCAACGCCGCCGTAGACGGCTGTCACCTTCAGTGCTCGGGCGTGGGCGATCGGGTAGCTCTCGTCAACAATCTGTGTCGCGAGCTCGCGCGTTGGCGCGAGAATCAGCGCCGATGGGCGAGCGTCTTCGGCCGAGATCAAGTCGATCAGCGGCACCATGAAGGCGAGCGTCTTGCCGGAGCCGGTTGGCGACTTGGCAAGCACGTCCTTACCGGCGAGAACGTCGCCGATGACCTTCGTTTGAATTGCGAAGGGCGCAGT